>JAEEKN010000118.1 GCA_016282435.1 Lachnospiraceae bacterium
AATGAGCTGAAGCATCTGCTCATGCTGAATATCGAGAAACTTATCAATATGGGGATCACTTTTTCACTGGATGATTTCGGAACAGGACGTTCAAACCTTGATTATTTTGTAAGTATGCCGGCCAAGAATATCAAGTTCGATATGAGTTTTACACAAGGTTATTTTACAAATAACAAAACGAAGCACGTGATGAAGGGTATGGTAAATATTGTCCACGATATGGACATGAAGGTCGTATCTGAAGGCGTGGAAACCCGGGAACAGTATGATGCCATGGTCAAACTGGGAATCGACTATATACAGGGTTATTATTTTTCAAAGCCGATCACCGGTCAGGAATTCCTCGGATTCCTGGATAAATTTTCCTCGAAAACACAGAAGGAGCTTTCGAGGTAACGTTGTCGTATTCATGGTACTACAGAGGATTGAAAGGCTATATGATTACAGGGCTCATCGCTTTGGTGAGCCCTGTTTGTTACTGTGGTTTCAATGCTCTCATGGCTTCGTCTATGGACTTATACATTCCACAGGCACGTGTAAGTTTCTTTACATTGTTTAGGGTTTTTTCATCGGGTTTGTGCCCTTTTTCTATCTCTGTCAGCAGAAGATCGATATGTACCTTAAAAGTCAGCATCGTCTCTGTAGTATTTCGCAGCAGATTGAGGACTGCACCATGGTTGGTTTTTACAAATTCCTCAAAAGAATCTTCAGGAATCTGCATGACAAAAAGGTTCGAGTATGCTACGACCGTATATATCGAAGGTTTGTGGAGCAGCATGCCCAGTTCTCCGAAACATGACTGCTCGCCGATTATCCTGATCAGTGCTTCGTTTTCCGTACCGTATCCCACGTAGACTTCGGCGTGGCCATTGATGATCTTAAAGAGGTTTTCATTGGTCTCGCCTTCACGAAGAACTACATCTCCTTCCGAATACTGAACCATCTTTATCCCGGGCATGTTAAAACTCTCCTTTCAGTACTGTGAATCTTTTTCCGGAAATCTATATTCAATATTGCCCGAAGTTGATACTTTTGTCAAGTAAAATAACTATAGATCTGTATTACTATCATATGGATAGCAGGGATGATAAAAATTTAAAAGTCCTTGTGAAAAAACTGTGGAAATAACATTTTCATTGTGCTATGATGTATGATGTTCAAACGCTTTGCAAAACAGATTTCAAACGGAGGGAATACCTTTTATGAAAGATATGGAACTTAGAGATATTCAGGAAGCTATCACCGCTGCAGATGTAGCACTTACACATCTTGAAGCCGCTTTGGGATACCTGAAAAGTGCAAAAAACTGGGGAATAGTGGATATTATCGGCGGAGGACTAATCTCCAGCCTGGTAAAGCATAATAAAATCGGTAATGCACAGAATGAGATGGAAGCCGCCAGAGCATCATTGCAAAGATTCAGCCGGGAACTACAGGATGTCAGGCAGCATTGTACTATCGAGATAGGGCAGTTCCTGACATTTGCCGATTTCTTTTTTGACGGTCTTATATCCGACATTATGGTACAATCCAAGGTAAAAAAGGCTATGGGACAATGTGAGGATGCAATACGGCAGGTACATGAGATCCGCAGTTATCTGCTATCACTTGTATAAACTAAAACAAAGGTAGAAACACTATGGAACGCAAAGTAAAAATCAAATCTGTAATAGGAATACTGTTGCTTCTGGCATTTATAGTGTATTATTGTGTCACTGCGATAGTCGATCTTGTATCACTCGGTAATTCAAAAGCTATAGATTCCCAAACCATGGAAATAAATGATGACGGCATCTCCGTCTGCGGCGATTTTCACTATATTAGCGATGGTCCCATCTTCAAAATGAAACACAGTATAAATTATCTGATCCCGACCGGTAATGAATATTATTTCATGCTTTTTAGTGACGATTTTTCAAAAGCTATATTTGTTCGTGCTGATGAGGATTTTGCCGATACATTCTACAATGGGAAAACCACCGTTGAGATGTCTAAAGGCAAGGGATACACCATAAATGGCAAAGTTCGTGAACTTGATTATAAGATAAAGCACGAGATGTCCGATTATATCGAAGATCTGTGGGATAATAACGTACAGGTACTGTCAAACGGAAGCGAATATCTTTTTATCGATCTCACGGTCAGTTTCCAGTGCACTTTGAGGCTGATAACAGCATTTGTCTTTATGCTATGTACTGTATTTATAATAGTCCTTGCACATTGTAAAAGCTTTTGTGAAAACCATCCCGGTGTATCAAGATTTTTGGGGATAGCTACGGTTGTACTGCTGATAGCCGGGATTTTATCCATGGTTTATACTATGTCGTTCCTGTTCTAACCGTAATGGAAATATTATTCTCATTGCGTTTATATTTCTGATATGGTATATTAGTTTTGTTGACGATAGATTTTAAATCAGGAGAAAAAATGACAGAAATAATAACTACAGAGTCTTTTGAAATGAACTACTTCCGTTTCGGGAATGGCAGCAAGGTTATAGCTGTTATCCCCGGGGTCAGCGTGACCAGCGTCATGGGAGCGGAAGACCAGATAGCTCAGAGCTATGCATTTTTAAAAGATGAATTTACGGTATATGTTTTTGACCGCCGCCTCAATATGCCGCCGGTATATACGGTGAGTGACATGGCACGGGATACTGCAGAGGCTTTTATGGCACTCGGCTTAAAAGACGTGTATATATTCGGGGCTTCCCAGGGAGGGATGATAGCCCTGGAGATAGGTATAGAATATCCGGATCTTGTGAAAAAGATAGCTGTGGGTTCTACAACATCGGACCTCAGCAATGCGCGCAAGGATGTGTTTGAGGAATGGAAACGCCTGGCAGAACAAAAGGACAGGAAGGGACTGTATCTGGCATTTGGTGAGAAGCTGTATCCGCGAGTTCTTTTTGAGCAGTTCAGAGACACCCTGATAGCGGTTTCCAAGACAGCTACGGATGAGGATCTGTCCCGGTTTATCATCTGCCTTGACGGTATGAAGGATTTTAATATCGCAGACCGGATAAAGGAGATAAAGTGCCCTGTTCTGGTAATCGGTACCTACGAGGATGAGGTCCTGGATTCGGACATGACCATGCAGATAGCCGAATGTCTGGATGAGAGGGAGGATGCGGAACTGTACTTGTATAAAGGGTTTGGACACGCTTCTTTTGATACTGCTCCGGATTATACGGAACGCTTGTACCGGTTTTTTATAAAGTAGAGGTATGTTATACTGATTAACGATTTTATTTTCACTTCATCCGGCTGCTTAGCAGTCAAATACTCCCCGGGAGCGTTTGAAATGGCTCTTTTGCAGAGCGATGGAGCAGGCTTGCCCCCATGGTCCGGAATGTATTGGCCGCAACGGTACCTAGGAATCCTCCGATGGTGTTCATGATGATGTCATCGACATCGAAGAGCCTGTATGATCCGGGATATGTGAAGAAGAGCCCGGTCAGCTGCGCAAGTTCTATGAAGAGAGAAAGAAGGAATGTTATAATGATGATGTTCCTTCTTTTCATATTCAGGAAGAATTTGAAGAAGAATCCGAAAGGTATGGTCATAAGGATATTCAGCAATACCTGAAGGACACTCTCAATGCTTTTGTCTTTTGCGATGTCGAGTATGAAGTTAAAAGGAATGAACTGTCCTTCATAACCGTTCATGGAAGCTATTTTTTCGGCGGACGGAAGAGGGAAAAGCACCACTTCCACCAGGCATATGAGATACAGTACCAGAGTCTGGATCCCGATGAAATGCAGCGGTCTGATCTTGACCTCTTTTGTAAATATGATAAAGGCGGTAACTATGCCCATAAATGGTAATACCTTAAGGTATAACCCGAGTCCGTTTATTAAACTTTCTGTCCAGATATTCATATATTATCATCCTTTCCGATATTTTCATGATCTGTATATGATAATACCGCCATTTTTCTCTGTCCGCCATCTATCTGCCTTACATTTTATGAGGCTAATCTTACATTTATGTGACATTAAAAAAGATTTTCTTAAAAATCCCCTCCTTAATGATGGTGCAAAATCCCTTCATTTGTGATATGATAAATAACAAATGTCACCTGGAGTGTCCGCATGTCATCCCGGGTGCCTGTATGTCATCCTTTAGCGTAGCGAAGGATCTTAAAGCATAAACAAAAAACAGGTGGAAAAATGCAGAAGCTTCCGATCACAGACAAAAAGAAAATAGCCTTCTTCTGCATACTGCTCTTGGCAGCAGTAGTATTGGGTCCGATCCCGAGGGAAGTCATACATATCCACAACATACATTCCATAATCTATATGATCATCATAGTCGGATGGGGCATGTCTGTCAGACTTCGCATCATACAGGCTGATATACGGAAGCTGCTCTGTATATCGGCAGGATTTATGTTGGGGCTTTTTATGCTGCGTATCTGCCGTTTCTCATACTTTTCGGACATAGACTTTTTCTCGGTACACCTGTGGTATGCCTACTATATACCTATGACAGCCGTACCTGCTTTTGCATTTCTTGCGGCCATCCGTATCGGGGAATCTGCATCAGGCGACAAAAGAGATGAGATAAATAAGCTCACCGTTATCGTCATAACTTTGGAAATCATAATCTCTATCGCTATCATGACAAATTCCATACATCAGCAGATGTTTATACTTCATGACGCTCAGGGAGATAAATATGACAGAAGCTGGCTGTATATCGTAGTATTTGCATGGATGCTCATTACAGGATTGGCGGCGTTTATCACGATCATCGAAAAATGCCGTATATCATCGGTCAGAAAAAAGTGGTACATCCCCGTGGGATTTATAACACTGGGTCTGGTGCTGCTGGTTATATATCTCATATGCGGCGGGGCACCTCAAATATTTGACATAAAAATATACCATTTGCAGGAAGCATTCTGCTTTATGTTCATCACCGGATTTGAGAGCATGATACAGATAGGGCTCATCCCGTCCAACAGCGGATATGGTAAACTGATGGAGATCATACCGGCAGATGCCAAGATCCAAAACCTGCAGGATAAAACAGTATTCAGCTCTGACTACAGGGCGGATGATGCTTCCAAAACCTACAGATCTCGAAAAGAGCCGATATCCGGCGGGTATATAGTGTGGAAAGAAGACATCACAGAGATCAGCAGGCTGAATAAAGAACTGGAAGATACAGCTCATGTCATAGAAGATGAAAATGAGCTTATAAGCCATGAGAATAAAGTGCGTGCCGAAAGAATAGGGTATGAGACCCGAAACAGGCTCTTTGACCTTATAGCGGGAAAAACAAGAAAGCAGGCAGAAGAAGTATATGAGATAGTGAACCGTTGCAGAAAAATGATAGATGAAGACATGGCAGAAAACATGTCTGATTCCTCAGAAATCCATGATGGAAAACAAAGGACTGACATAGATATAAGATCACGGCAGCAGGAACTCCGAAAAGTAGCAGTACTATCGGCATATATAAAACGAATGGGAAACCTCATGTTGCTTGAGAGTGAAAATCATACCATAAAAACAAGTGAACTGGAGCTCGCGATCAGGGAATCGTTTGAATACCTGTCACTCTCGGGAAAAGACTGTTTCCTGAATCAGACACATGAAAAACAGATCCCTGCGGAACTGGCCATCATAAGCTATGAACTGTTTGAAACAGTGATTGAAGCCTCATGGCCCAACTTCTATTCGATAGGAGTAACACTTGACAGCAACAGGAGGTTCAGTTTTAAAATGGAGATAGATACAGAAGATGAACCTTTAAAATTTAGCTGGAAAAAAGAAAAACTGGAAAGCCTGAATGCGACACTTACCACAGAACTCGAAGACGGAACATTTACCGCTGTTATATCAGTAGTTGCCTTGTGACCATCGCAGTGACGGATGAGGTGTTCACTATAATAAGAAAGGAGGCTGCCATGGGAACTACATCAGAAATACTGCTGGGCTTTATATTCCTATATAACACCCTCCTTTTTATACTATGTGTATATGCCATGTTTTGGACTGTCATACCAGGGATGGGAAAGAGCAGGATCATATGTGGCAGCCTGCTTACCTTCATTGCTTTTTTCATCTCTCAGGTTCCGTACCAGCATTTTAGAGGCGACAGGATATTCCCGTATGAGATCCCGATGTGGCTTTTATACATCATCATGGTACTTCTGACTTTATCTGCTCTCATATGGCTTCGCCATATAAGGATATGGAGGAAAACACACATATCCAACATGTCGGTAAAAGAAGCTTTTGACATACTTCCTACAGGATTGTGCTGCTACACTGAAGACGGACGTCCGATACTGACAAACGAAAGGATGGATAAGATATCCGAAAAACTGTTTGGTACAGGCATACTTAACGCGGAAACCTTCCGGGAAAAAATAGATAAACCCATAATGCCCATAGATGATACAGAAATAGTATCATTCAGCAGGGTAGGATCCAAAATAGGTGAGACCGATGTAAACTGGCTGGTCGCTGCCGATATATCCGAAGAATATAAGCTCACAAAAGAGATAAAACTTAAGAAAAAAACTGCCGAGAAGGTGAACCTGAGGCTAAAGACCCTGATGAGTACCATAGAATATGTAACGATGAGCAGGGAACTGCTGGAAATGAAGATAGCCCTGCATGACAATATCGGACAAAGCCTGCTAATCACAAAAAGATGGCTGCTCGCGCCTGAAAGCATAGACGAAAAGGATATGCTCTCAAAATGGGAATTGAACATGAAGCATCTCATAGATGAAGGACCCGAGAGCTGGCAGACACCGTACTATGTTATAGGAAAAGAAGCGGATCTCCTAGGCATAGATCTGCAGGTGATAGGAGAATTGCCTACAGAAAGCAGTCTGATGCCGGTAGTAGATACGGCTATCTCGACACATATGATAAACACCTTAAAGCATACAAACGCCAAAAAGGCTATAGTGAAGGGGACAAAGCAGGAAACTGAATCCCAGGACGCAGAAAAAACAACAGTATACACGATCCAATTAACAAATGATGGAGAAAAACCGGCTGCAAAGGTAGTGGAAAAAGGCGGTCTGCTGAACTTACGGCGGGAAGTGGAATCCATCGGCGGCACTATGGAGATATTATCCGAACCGCAATTTATCATAAACATAACACTTACTGGAGGAGAACATGTACAAAGTAGTCATAGCCGAAGACTTCAAAATGGTCCGTGAAGTCTTCGAAAATGCCATAAGACAGGCACAAGGGTATGAAATATCAGCTTCATTCGGCTCCGCATATGAGGCGGTAGAATACATAAAAGGAAATAAAGTCGATCTTGTGATCATGGATGTATTGATACCCGGCAGCATGAACGGACTCGAGGCATCCTCTATAATAAAAGAGGTAAGTCCACAAACGAAGATAATCATAGTCACCTCCATGCCCGAGATGACATATATAGATAAAGCCAGGAAGATCGGAGTAGAAAGCTTCTGGTACAAGGAAGTACAGGAACAGCCCATCCTGGAGATCATAACCAGGACCATGAACGGAGAATCAGTATATCCCATAAAGAAAATGAAGGTAAAGCTGGGTGAAGCGGAACCGGAGGAATTTACTGAGACGGAAAAAACAGTGTTAAGAGAGCTGGTGGCCGGCAAATCGAACAAAGAGATAGCTGAAAGTATGATGATAGAAGAAAATACTGTAAAATGGCATATCAGGAACCTGATCCAGAAAACGGGATATCATACACGCCTGGAACTCGCATTAAATGCCCGCCATCTGGGACTGATAATATCCGATTAGTGTGACTTAAGAGCTGATCATATTTCACAAAATTTATTAATATTATTAAAGATAGACATTTTTGAATGTTTTTTGGAAAATCCCCTCCTTTAGGATGGGGATTTTTTTTAACCCTTATGTTATAATCCGATACGTACGTTGGAAGACGTACTAGAAATTAGAAAAAGGAGTTCTGAGATGAGAAAAAGATTGTTAAAACACGTGTGTGCGGTGGTGCTGGCTTTAGTGCTGGCTATGTCCGGGCTTCCTGTTTTTGAAACTATAGAAACAGAAGCGGCATATTGTCAGGATCTTGAATTAAAGGAAGGAGAGGAAGTGCCCTTCGAGTTTTCCCTGAAAACAGAAACAACTGTCTGGGTTGATGGTTTTTACGGAGAGCATACTGATGAGATAACGAATCTGGTTATTCCTGAAAAAGTGACCGATACAGAGGGAAAAGAGTATACTGTTACGGGTATATCCGGATACGCTTTTAAAGAAAACACAAGTATAAAATCCGTTACATTTCCGAATACTATAGAATTTATAGGAACAGAAGCTTTTTATGGCTGTTGTAATCTATCCGGGAAGTTGGAACTGCCTGAAGCTCTGACACAAATCCAGAACCAGGCATTCTATGGAACTTTTTTTACAGAGATAACCATACCTGAAAATTTAAATTCTGTGGGAAGTCGTGTATTCACCTCGCGTATTCCTGCAAAATATGTAACAAATAAATCAAATTTAGGACTTTCATATAAGAATTTTTATGATGATATATATTCCAATTATTATGAATATAAGGACTCCGGCAATAATTCTGTAGGGGGCAGTATAAATAAGTCTCACGGAAAATGTGTATTGAAAAAGGAAATATCTGATCCTTCATATTTTGTATGGGCGAACTACCTGTATAAAAAGCTCCCGGGTAATACTGCCAAATTAATGGGATTTTCTCATCAGGCGGCTGACGGTAATGCAAGGGAGAACCTGAAAGTACCGAGTTCATTTACTTATTATGAGACGACAACAAGCGAAGGAATTCCATATAAAGTCACCGAAATAGCTGATAAAGCGTTTGAAGGAGCCGGCCTGAGCGGAACTTTAACTATATTGGATACTATTACCAAAATCGGACAAAACGCTTTCGCCAATAACTCCTGTCTTTCGGGGGAAATAGTGATACCTTCATCCGTGACAGAGATAGGTTCGTATGCTTTTTACAACACATCTATAGTAAAAGCTGATCTTAGCGCAGCTACGGGAGTTAAGGCTCTTGATAAATATACTTTTGCCAATTGTAATAATTTACGGGAAATAAAGTTACCCGAGGATTTTGAAACGTTTGGGGAAGGAGTTTTCGAGCGCTGTTATGGTTTAACAGAATTTACTATTCCTGATAAAGTCACTGTGATTTCCGATAAACTTTTTAAGGGTTGTAAAAATCTTCAAGAGGTAGGAATTCCTAATGGTGTTACTAAAATAGGGATGTCGGCATTTGAAGAATGTGAAAGTTTAATATACTACAATATCCCTTATACACTGACTTCTATCGGAGACTGTGCCTTTAAAAATTGTGTCAGCCTCATGTATTTTGAGGTCCCCGATCTTCTTAACCTTACCTCAATCGGAGAGGGTGTTTTTTATGGATGCAAAGGATTAAAATCGGTTCTTATACCGAATAATGTGTCAGAGATCAAGCGTGAAACATTTAAGGGTTGCACGAGTCTAGCGAATATAGATTTCGGAAATATCACGGCCATAGGAAACAATGCTTTTGACGGATGCAATGCTTTAAAGAAGCTGGAATTTAATACTATCTTAAAATCAATAGGCAATTACGCGTTTTATGGATGCGAGGGACTTACTGAGATTGTATTTAATGATAGTCTGGAGAGCATCGGGGAAGGTGCTTTTCAGTATTGTTTCAGCGCTTATAAAAGTGAGTATGATTCGTTATTTAGGGTAATGCTTACAAAACCTATTGTTTTACCCGATTCTTTGAAAAAAATAGGAGCGTGTGCCTTTGCAAACACCTTTTCAACAGCGGAGATTGAATTAGGGAAAGGAATAGAAGAGATAGGCAATTATGCATTCGCCAATATAGAAGGAGGTTACGTTTTAGTAGTTAACCAGGGATACTTACCGACAACGGTGGGAGTAGATGTGTTTTCCGGTTTTGAACCGGATTACATAAGTAATAAATCTGATGCGATACTGGATATAAAGTTCGAAACGGATGAAGGAGTCCCGATATACGTAAAGGATGAAAGTGAGAATCCTGATAACCCCCAAGGACCTTTTACCAGAGTGATAAGCATAGGAAAAGGCACATATGTACATGCTATTGATATAAAGAATTATAGCGCAGAGCTTGATACTTCTCCGGGTGAGCCGGTATTTACTGATGATGGAATGCCTGTTGAACCTGAATTAGTGATCTGTGATGAGTCCGGTTACCAGCTTTCCACGCGGTTTTTCGAGAAGGATCGGGATTATGTTGTAGAATACTCAAATAATAAAGATTTTGATCCGGAGGTTCCTGCCAAGGGTACATATACCATAAAAGGAATAGGACGTTTCTTCGGAGAAATATCGGGTACTTTTAATATTTATTCAGATATCGGAAGTAAAACACTGTACTCTTTTGAAATACCGGATCAGACGTATACCGGTTCGGAGATAGAGCCATGCAGTTTGAGAAGCTGTCTTGTATACTTGAAAAAGGATGGTGGATATGAAGTACCTGTGGACAAACTTGATATTTCATATTCGGAGAACAAGAACGCAGGTAAAGCCACGGTTACGATAAGCGGTATCAAAGAAAAGGGATACACAGGAACGAGAACGGCCGAGTTTAACATTAATAAGGGAAATATCAATGCAGCAGGATATCTGCCTTCTTCAATAACTCTTTCCTGTAATGCGACTGTTTCGGATCTGGAAAAGAAGCTTGAAGAGATACCTGCGGATGGAAAAGGTAAATTTGTGTTATTGAATGCCGACACCGTGCTCCTTAATGCAGGAACTAC
>JAEEKN010000119.1 GCA_016282435.1 Lachnospiraceae bacterium
AATGCCATTATCTTCCTCCTCCCATAAAGTAAAGGAATTCTACTTCATCTCCTTCTTTAAGGGTAGTTGTATCAAATGCAGCCGAATCAACAAACTCCTCGTTTACTGAAACGGTTACATACTGAGGTGTCTCAACATTTTCAAGTTCAATAAGCTTAGAAACTGTTAAGCCATCATCATACTCTTTCTTTTCACCTGCAACTGTAATTTTCATTTTGAATCTCCTTAAATATTAAATACTATTTATGACACCATAGATCGGTCGTATCATATGATATAATACCAGGCATCACTCTGATGTATTTCTTCCTTCTTTACCTGATTATTGGTGGTACGGTATTCCATCTCAGGGTTCTTCATGCTCACCCTGGTATTTGCCGGTACAGAACTTGTAATAAAGGTATTGCCACCTATCACGGAATTCTCTCCGATTATGGTGTCACCGCCTAAGATCGAAGCTCCGGCATATATAGTCACATTATCTCCCACAGTAGGATGACGTTTCTTGCCCGAAAGTTTCTGTCCGCCTCTGGTTGATAAAGCACCTAATGTCACACCTTGGTAAATCTTTACATTTTTGCCTATAACGGTAGTCTCGCCGATAACTATACCTGTGCCATGATCTATAAAGAAATACTTATCGATCTCGGCTCCGGGATGTATATCTATTCCGGTTTCTGAATGGGCATATTCCGTCATAAGTCTGGGAATTATCGGAACACGCAGCTTATACAGTTCATGTGCCAATCGATATACCGTAATAGCCATTAGGCCCGGATATGCAAGTATTATTTCCTCAAAACAGCCTGCTGCCGGATCTCCGTCAAATGTTGCAAGAAGATCCGTTTCTATAGTCTCGCGTATAGCAGGGAATCTTCCAAAGAATTCAGTACAGATCTCATAGGCGGTATTGATACGCTCTTCCTCCGTCATTGTGCCTCTCAGTTTACAGAAATCAAGAGCAAGTACCACCTGTTTATGCAGACGGTAATACAGATCCTCTATAGCTACCGCCAGACTGTTTTTCAGATTATAAATCTTATATGCTCTCTCTTTAAAATATCCCGGATAAACAATCCTTGTAAGTTTAAGCAGGATTTCCCTAACCTCAGTCTTATCAGGCTTGTTAAATACATTAAAAGCATCTATATTTTTTTCTCCGTCATAGTCAGAAAGAATATTCTGGACTATATTGTCTATACTGAATTCTATTCTCTTTTCTTCCATATTCAGAACCTATTTAAGCAAATGTTTTCAGTACTTTTACCAGTGCATCAACATCATCAAATGAATTATACAATGCAAGTGTTGGTCTTACCGAACCCTCTAAACCAAAGTGTCGAAGTACAGGCTGTGCACAGTGATGACCCGTACGGACTGCTATGCCGTAGCTGTCAAGACGCTTTCCAACCTCTTCATCCGAATATCCGTCCAGTTTGAAGGAAAGCACTGAAGCTTTATTAAGTGCAGTACCTATCAAATGAAGTCCCTTAACAGTCTTCATCTCCTTTATTGCATACTGAAGGAGCTCATGCTCCCATCTGTATACGCAGGGCATTCCGATTTCTGTCAGATACTGCAGTGCTGCGCCTAATCCTACCGCATCAGCTATGCTGCCTGTACCTGCTTCAAATTTGTTAGGTATGGGATTATAGATAGTACGTTCAAAAGTAACGTCAGCTATCATATTCCCGCCGCCGTGATAAGGTCTTGCAGCTTCCAAAAGCTCTTTCTTTCCGTATACAACACCTATACCTGTGGGAGCGAAAATCTTATGTCCCGAGAACACAAAGAAATCAACATCCAGTGCAGAAACACTTACCGGAATATGTGCTACCGACTGGGCACCGTCTATCAGTATCCTTACTCCATGCCTGTGGGCAATGGCAGTAAGCTCTGCTACGGGTGTAACGGTTCCGAGTACGTTCGAGACATGTGTCACAGCAACAAACTTTGTTTTCTTTGTAAACAGCTTCTCATACTCATGAAGAATGAGCTGTCCTGTTTCATCACAAGGGATGACCTTTATTATCGCGCCTGTTTCCTGAGCTACAAGCTGCCAGGGAACTATATTGGCATGATGCTCTAAGATAGAAACAATTATCTCGTCTCCGGGCTCAAGCTGAGGCTTAACATAGGCATTAGCCACAAGGTTTATAGCCTCTGTAGTACCTCTTACGAAGATTATCTCTTCGGAAGTAGGTGCTCCGATAAAGTCCCTTACGATATCCCTTGCATTTTCATATGCATCCGTAGATCTGGCTGCTAATGTATGTGCACCTCTGTGAACATTTGAGTTTTCATGCTCATAATAGTACTTTAATCTGTCTATTACTGCCTTAGGTCTCTGGGTTGTAGCACCGTTATCCAGCCATACCAGACGATTTCCGTTTATCTGTTCCTGAAGGATAGGGAAATCGCTTCTTATCTGTGCCAAAGTTTTACTTCCTATACGGATGCTTTCATCCCTGGAAGTAAATACCCTTCTTTCTTCCTTTTTCTTATCTACCGCATCACCGCCAAGTGATGTGGGAGCGTCGATCTTTCTGCCTTTCTGCTGGCTTTCTGTCTGTGACATAACAACCGGGGCATAGCCTTTGTTTTCTCCGGCTATTACAGGTATATCTCCTGCTCCGGGAAGATAAACCGCATCAGTTGATGCCGGTGCCTGAACTGTCTTCAGGTATGGCTCAGCAACTTCAGATGAACCACCATATGCAAACGGATGCTCCCAATCGAAACCATCGCTTGCTATATCGGAATATCTGCCATATCCACCATTTCCAGCTGATACTTCCGGTAGACTAGCAGGTGCTGTTTCTGTAGCATCCTGTGTAGGAACGCCTGCTCCCGGGATAGCATTTTGTGCTTCGGTAGGAACAAGACCTTCTGCATAACCCTGACCGGACTGCGCAGGAGAAGTACCTGCGGCCTGCAGAGCATCCTCCGGCTGAGGAACTGCGGAACCGGCCCCTGCAGCATTGCTGCTTATACCGGCTAAATCAGGAAACAGTTCATTTGCCCACGCACTGACTTCGGCGGCGCTCGGAAGCCCGTAAAGACCTTCAGCTCCAAAACCTCTATCAATCGTAGTCATAGTATTCACCAACCTCTACATCCTCCAAAACTGCTATAGCGTCGTCTGCAAGTATTGCTGCTGAGCAGTATAATGATAAAAGATATGATGCAACGCCCTTGTCATCAATGCCTCTGAAACGAACAGAAAGACCTCTAGAATGTTCATTCTTAAGTCCTGCCTGGAAAAGACCGATAACACCACGCTTTGCTTCTCCGGTACGGATGAGCAGGATATTGGTCTTGCCGCTCTGTGATGTAGGATTCTTAAGTCCGTCAACAAGGAGCTTATCTGTAGGAACGATCGGGATTCCTCTCCATGTAAGGAATGTGCCGCCTGCGATATTTACAGTAACCGGGGGTACTCCACGTCTTGTACATTCTCTCTCAAATGCAGCTATTGCTCTCGGATGAGCAAGGAAGAAGCTGGGCTCTTTCCATACTTTAGAAATAAGTTCATCCATATCATCGGGAGTAGGGGCACCTGTTCTGGTCTGAATTCTCTGTGAATCAGCAATATTCTTAAGCAGACCGTAATCATCATTATTGATAAGCTGGCTTTCCTGACGCTCTCTTAAGGACTCAATCGCAAGACCTAACTGTTCCTGTACTTGATCATAAGGTGCACTGTATACATCTTCGATAGCAGTGTTTACATTAATAATGGTGGAAATAGAATTTAATCTGTACTCTCTGGGCTCTGTCTCATACTCAACATATCCGTCAGGGATAATATCTGACTTCTTGGTCTGGCTGCACAGAACATCAAGAGGTGTTTCGCCCTCTACAACCTTGTTTACTCTATAGATACCTGTCTCTAAGCCCTTGAACTCAAGGAACTTTGTTAGCCACTTGGGAGTCAGGGCTCCATACTGGGGCTTTGTTTTGGTGACGTTGGCCAGGTTATAGGCTGCTTTTGCGCCTAATGCATTAATTCCCTGTGCTGTTTTTTCTGTTTCTTTTGCCATGTTAAAATCCTCCAATAAATATTTTTATTATAACCATCCACCCTCATGTGAGAAGATGATATCCTTCATTGCATCCATTCCGCCTTTGAGATTGTACATCGGTCCTTTGTACCCTGCTTCTCTTAAGGTATTTATAGCCAGGATACTTCGCTTGCCTTCTTTACAGATAAATACTGTATCATGCTGAGGATCGAGCTCCTTCTGCCGTCTTGCAAGCTGTCCTATCGGTATGACTAGTGCATCCGGGAAACGCTGTATAGCCCTTTCGTGCGGCTCTCTTACATCGACTATGGTTATAGGATCTCCGTTTGCAATCCTGTGTGCCAATTCTTCGGGAGTGAAGCCCTCTACAGGTGTCTCTCCTTCATCCTCTTTCAGACCGCAGAATTCTTCATAGTCAAAATCCTCTACCTCTGTAATAGTAGGATTATCGCCGCATACTGCGCAGTTGCATTTTCTTTTAACCTTTAAAAAGTTTGAACGAAGCCCTAAAGTATCAACACTTAATAACTTTCCACTTAACGGCTCTCCAATACCTATGATCAATTTCAGCGCTTCATTTGCCTGAATGCTTCCAATAATACCACCCAGGGGACTGATAGAACCTCCCTCGGCACAGGTAGGTACCAGACCCGGTGCCGGCGGTGCGGGATACAGACATCTGAGACACGGACCACCATTATAATTTAAGACGCTTACCTGCCCTTCATATTGATATATGGCACCGAATATTAACGGGATACCGCTTAAGACACATACATCATTTAATAAGTATCTGGTTTTGTAGTTATCACTGCAATCAATTACCAGATCAAATCCCTCTATGAGTGCCTCTGCGTTATCTGCATCAAGCTTCACATTTTCTGCAATTACTTCTATATTCCTGTTGATATTTTTTATGGTATCCTTCGCTGATGCTACCTTAGGTCTTTTCACATCCCTGTTAGAATGAATAACCTGATTCTGAAGGTTTCCGACTGTTACCGTATCAAAATCAATAACCTTTATCGTGCCGACTCCTGCTGCTGCCAAATACTGTATTACAGGTGAACCAAGTGCTCCGGCACCTACCACAACTACTTTAGCGGCTTTTATCCTCTTCTGTCCTTTTACACTGATCTCTCTTAACAGCAGATGCTTATTAAACCTGTCTATCTCTGCATCATCCAGTGTTTCTGCTTTTCTTCTCTCATCAGATATTATGCTTTCCTCAGGTGCACCACCGGCTATGGACGGTAATAACAAAACCTCTGCATCTTCAGGAATAACCGCATCCAGATATGCAGGCTCAGTCCTGTCTTCATCTCCCACAAAAATTCTGATAAATTCTCTTAAGTTTCCGTTTTCATCATATAATCCTTTTTTTGCATCAGGATATTCATCTATGAGATTTGATAATATTTTTCTAATAGTATCTCCACTTACCTCTATTTCCGTTCTACGCTCAAAAAATGAACGTAAGGTTGATGATATATATATTTTCATGATCTCTCCAATTATTCTTAATATATTAGTATTTATTCAATATTGTCCTTTTTCCAAACACGTATTTCGCTACACCCATTTCGTGTTACCGAAAGTATCGCGTATATTAGTCCGGGTATCATCCCATCCTCATCTTTACGTGAAAGAATAGCCGCTTTATCCGGATGTGAGTGATAAAATCCTACTATCTCAAATCCCTTTTGTTTATATTCTTCCTCAGCCCTGTAAATTTGCAAAGGACCTATTTCATAATTTCTTTTTGGATCCGGAACATCATGATATTTATCGCTTATATCATTTTTCCTGTAAGAGTTATCCAATAAGTTGCTGCCTTTTTTAAAATCAATAATCTTTATGATATCATCATCCTCATACTTGCCAAAAAGTATTCCGCAGCATTCCGAAGGATAGGCCTTACAAGCATGTTCTCCCATTTTCACTTTTATTTCTTCTGAAATAATGGCTGAATCTATCTCTTTTATCATTTTGGGTTACCTTATAGAAAAAGAAACCCGGGGCGATTTTTAAGCTCCCGGGTATATGGGCAAAATAAACGAACATGTTTGTTCTATCTTTGCGATAAGCAGCGGCATAAGAAGTAGTTCTCGAATGCCCCGGTCATATCACATACCCGGGAGTTATACATTCGACAACACATGACTATATTTAGTTCAAAATAATCGAAACTAATCATCTCAGCCGCTCCTTTCTTTTTAGCATTAGCAGAAGTATATCATCATTAACCTACTATGTCAATAGGTATTTTACTAAAAAAATAATTTTTATTGTTCTTTTCTTTTATTATAGTCATCTAACGCTGACTTAATCGCCTCTTCAGCCAGTACCGAACAGTGCATCTTGTAGTCCGGAAGTCCGTCCAGTGCCTCTGCTACCGCTTTGTTTGTGAGATTCATAGCCTCTGATACCGGCTTACCCTTTATCATCTCGGTAGCCATAGAGCTTGATGCTATCGCACTGCCGCAGCCAAAGGTTTCAAACTTAACATCCTGGATAATATCATCCTCGATCTTTAAGTACATCTTCATGATGTCGCCGCACTTTGCGTTTCCTACTTCACCTATACCGTTTGCATCCTCGATAACGCCCACATTTCTGGGGTTACGGAAATGATCCATTACTTTTTCACTGTATAATGCCATGTCTTTTCCCTTCTTTCCATTTTTATGTTTATTTCAATCGTTCTCAATCATCGGGTTGATTTGACAGATTCAGGGAAGGATAAACGGAGTTTTTCCGGCCACAAGATCTCTCCAGACAGGTGAGAAACCTCTTAAATACTCCACTACTTCCTTTACATTCTTTATAATATACTCTACATCCTCGTCAGTTATATCTTCTCCGATACTTAAGCGAAGAGAACCGTGTGCCACATCGTGGACTCTGCCTATAGCGAGCAACACATGGCTCGGATCGAGTGAACCTGATGTACATGCACTGCCCGATGATGCTGCTATTCCTCTATCATCCAAAAGCAGGAGCAGGGATTCGCCTTCTATTCCCTCAAAACAGAAATTCACATTGCTCGGAAGCCTGTGTGTCAGATCTCCGTTTACTGCCGAGTGAGGTATTTCTTTAAGACCTACGATCAAACGATCCCTCTTATTTATTAGGTAATTTGTGGTACTTTCCATATTTGCGACAGACTCCTTTAATGCCTCTGCCATGGCTACGATACCGGGTACATTTTCCGTACCTGCACGCTTACCTTTTTCCTGAGCACCACCCTCTATCAGATTGGTAAGACGAATACCCTTCTTAAAATAGAGGAATCCTA
>JAEEKN010000120.1 GCA_016282435.1 Lachnospiraceae bacterium
CGAAACTAATTTCCCCTCAAGCAGGAGTTAGTATAAAGCCGCAAATGCCAGAGCATAAAACAAACACAAGAAATTCGTCAAACCATATGTTTCTCAGTTACGTACAACGGAACGATGTTTTTTATTATTTCACCGTCCACTTCCATCTCATTGATCACGGCTCTTACACCGAATACCGCTTCTATCGTTTTTTCATTTACGGTTTCATCCGTTTTTCCGAAATACGGCTTTTCCCCACCCAGAATCAGGGAGCAATCGGCTTTTTGGAGCGCGTGTTTCGGATAATGGGTGTTAAATATACAGCTGATCCCTTTTTCTTTCAGTTTATCCATGGTGTTCAGGACTATCAGCTGATTTCTGAAATCAAGTCCGGATTCGGGTTCATCCAGGATCAGAAGTTCAGGGTTTGAAACCAGCGCTCTCGCTATCAGGACCATCTGGAATTCACCACCGCTAAGAGTACTGCATTCCCTGTTCCTGTATGCTATGATACCCAGTTCGTCCATTATTTTCTCGGCAGCCTCGATATCGCTTTTTTTAGGAGTGCTTAAGAAACCTATCTGTCCCGACCTTCCGAGAAGAACACTCTCGAATGCGTTAAATGATGATGTTGCCATTCTCTGCTGGGGCACATAACTCACCTTGTCCCAGAACTCTTTGGAACTTAAGGTGTTTGTATCCCTGTCATCGAAAAAACTTTTTCCACCGGTCCATTTGAGCATTCCCATGAGGCATCTTAAGAATGTTGTTTTTCCGCTTCCGTTCGGACCGAGAATGGCTAGTATTTTTCCGCTGTCGAGATCTATATTTACATCTTTGAATATTACCTTTTCACCCCCGTTTTTACCGGAGGAGTAAGCAAATGATGCATTTTCCGTTCTAAGTCTCATCGTAACCTCTATTACCTATTGCTGTTTTCCATTTATTTGTATACTTCAATGTTACCTCGAAAAAACTTTCAGCGTTTCCTGAGTAACAAAACGATGTTTCGTATCTTCATTTTTATTAAACTATATGTCTTTTTCGGGATGTCAGTATCAGGATGAAGAACGGGGCACCTATGATCGCCGTAAGAATCGATACCGGTATCTCGGCCGCACTCACCGAACGGGCCACAGTATCCACTATTACCATAAACGCCGCACCGATACTGACTGAAGTAGGTATCAGTTTTGCATTATCCTGTCCCCATATCATCCTGCACATATGAGGAACTATGAGTCCTACCCAGCCTACCTGTCCGCACATCGATATTACCGAAGCAGTCATGGCAGTGGCACATATGACTACCAGGGATCTCAGTAGTTTTACATTTGTTCCCGACGCTATCAATTCGTCCTCCGAAAGGGACAACAGGTTCATCCTCCATCTGAGGAGGAATATAATTATTATCCCCGCTATTATCACTGGAGCTCCGATAGCCAGATTTTTATAGCCGGCCGATGACAGGCTTCCCATCAGCCAATAAGTGATAGCCGGCAGCTGTGATTCGGCGTCCGCCACAAATTTTACCAGTGATACAAGTGCCGAGAAAAGCGATCCGACCATGATACCTGATATGATCAGAACTGCGGGGCCGTGACTTCTCCCCGATGCTGCAAGTTTAGTAAGCAGGACTGCTGCAACACCAAGCGCAAATGAAAGTATCTGAACTCCGGGCATACCGAATCCCAGAAGCAGTCCGAGTGCCGCACCGAAACTGGCACCGCCCGCTACACCCATGGTATCCGGAGTAGCCAGAGGATTTGAGAAAAAGCTCTGGAAACTGCAGCCTGCCACCGAAAGTCCCGCACCGCACAGAAGCCCCAGAAGGACACGCGGAAGCCGGACATTCATGACCGTTATCTTTACGGTTTCTTTTATCTCTTCAGAACCTGTGAATGCTTTTAATACTTCGTAAGGAGTGATCCCCATCCTGCCGATACAAAGAGCAGCCAATCCGACAACTATCGGCAAAAGTATCAATATGACGATTCTTATCTTTTTCATTATACTGACTCCGGTAAATTATGTTTAACTTATCACGTTGGAATAATTCGTCTTTGCCGATACACCGTGAAGCCTTCCTATCTTACCAGTCATGGCATTTATCTCATCTTCGGGAGCATCAACGGCTATACAGATAATATTTACCTTTTTTTCTTTATACGGAAGTCCCATCCTGCCGATGATCCCTTCCCTGTATTGCGAAAGTATCGTATTAAGAGGCTCGACCGATTCGAGATCCTCCAGAATTATAGAGATTACTGCTACTCTTTTTTTCATAATATGTTACTCCTTTTTGGGACTATATGTATCCTCAATTGATGTATATTCTTTTATATCAATGTCACCTCGAAAACGTCTTCAGTGTTTCCTCGGTAACAAAACGATGGTGATTGTAAGCATATGTTAAGAAGCATATATTTTTGTTGATCAGAAAATAAATAAAAGCCGTATCCATGAAAGATACGGCCTAAATTCTTATATCAAAATAATACGTACAGCATACGTCACATTTGCTTCAGAACTCATCATAGTCTTAACATCTGTTTATACCTGCTATACCAAACGCCATATCTTTCACCTCAAAACCTGTTTTCGGTGTCAGATTTTAATAGATTATAATCTGCCCGGTTCCTTTTGTCAAGCAATAAATACTTTATCTTCTTTTTCTTAATGCGCATCCTACTTCATGAAAACAAATTCTTCCAATTCACAGATGACTCGCCCGTCAAAGAAGCTGCTGGTCCAGGCACCCTTCGGAAGTCCGGAGTCAGCCTTAAAATATAGAGCATGCCTTCCTGTGACATTCTGTACCCTTCCACGGTATATCCCGTCTCCGAGTCCGAGTTCCACAACACCTATTTCTTTTCCAAGTGTCTTTTTATTGTTTGTGGAGTAGTTCACGTCTTCTTTTACACCTTCGGGAAGAAGCTCGACCGAATCGTCATCCACTGTGGATACGCTTTCTGCGACTACAGACTCATCAGTCTCGAACCCGTCTATGTAGACATGCAGCTTACCCTTCATACCCATTCCGACAATCTTTACTGCCAGTTCCACGGTAGCGGTGGAATAGTCATCACCGAAATCAAAATATTTATATCCTATCACGCTTCCATCTTTTATCTGGGTAACGACACGTCTGAATGCATCTTTTTCGGTAACGAAGCAGCCGCCTGTCAGCACACAGGCTATTTCTGCTTTTACGGGCTCGTAGGGTGACAGAGACTCTTCAAACCCGAGAGATGTCATCTCAACAGGCGGGATAGTTCCGTCCGGAAGAATATTTACTTTCTCAACACATGCACGTCTCGAAAAAACCGAATTATTCGTCATGCGATGGTAAAATACATACCACTGATCACCTATTTTGCAAAGTGAGCCATGATTGTTTCCACCCGGATAATCTATACCGTTGTCGATGATATAACCCCTGTACTTAAAAGGCCCTGTGGGTGAATCTGATGTAGCATATGCCAGACGGCTGCCTTTTCTCGGAGAATATATAAGATAATATGTATCCCCGATCTTTCTCGGAGAACTGGCTTCGTAAAAACGTCTTACTGTGGGAACACGGTCACTGTCATTTATCACTGATTTCTTCAGGCTTCCCGGGATTACTTTATACATGGATTCCCCGTCCAGTTCGTTCATGTTCGAACCTTCAAAACCATAATAAACGTATACCCTGCCGTCATCATCCACGAGCACTCCGGGATCGTTATAAACTCCGTTATCACCTGCGTCTTCCGGCGCATATTCATAAGTCGATATGAACTTAAAAGGTCCTTCGGGCCTGTCGCTCACACTGACACATCCGGGTGCACCGCAAATGTATGTGTACAGATAATACTTTCCGTCTTTTTCTATTACATCCGGTGCGTACAGCTCATGATCGGTATGCGGTACGCTCGACTCATGATCGGTGTCGGGTCTGGTCTGGAATATATGGCCGTGACATGTCCAGTGATTTAAGTCGTGTATGGATGCGCTCCATGCCTTAAGTTTAAAATCACAAAACTGACTGCATCCGAATCTGTCATGGGATCCGTAGAGATATACTCTGTCACCGAATACTCTGGGTTCCCCGTCCGGTATACATTCCCAAAGGGGTAAAATAGGATTTGCCATTTTTCTTCCTCCATAAGTTTATTTCATTAACAAAAGTGCTGTAAGACTATAATAGTTTACAGCACCTCAAATTTATGCTTCTATACATCTGGTACAGTTCCTGCCGTCGGATTTTGCTTCATACAAAGCTTTATCCATACGCTCAAATACAAAGTCGGCTTCGTCTTCAAGTTTTATGCCTGTAATACCTATACTGCAGGTGATGTGTCCAACAGCCTTAAATGTTTCGGCAGCTACTTTTTCACGAAGTTCTTCCGCCACTTCCTTTAGTTTGCGTATATCCATATCATAACATATGGTAACGAATTCTTCTCCGCCCCAACGTCCGACTACGGCACGCCCGTCAGTGAAGTTCCCTCTGATGATCCCGGCAAACTGTTTTAAGGTCATATCTCCCACAGAATGTCCGTAGTTATCGTTTACCTGTTTAAAGAAATCTATATCGATGATCATCGCCGATACTGCTCTCTTACTCTTGCGTGCAGTCTCCACGGCATTACCGAGTTCCGTCTCTATACGTCCGTGGTTAAGAACTCCTGTTAAAGGATCGAGTGAGGCCATCTCCTCATACTTCTTGAGCGTGGACATCAACTCCACGGTATTTTCATGAATATCCTGTACCATAAAGACAAAACGGAAATCATCTTCGAAATTCGTCTCGGCACGGCTGAATATCAGTTTTACCCAGATATACTTGCCTTCCAGATTCTGCATCAGGCAGTCAAAAGATGCCGTATGACCGGGCTTAAAGTTTGCCATCAGGTATTCGGGATCTGTCTTCTCCAGGAACATCTTCTGGTCATCGGGACATATCATGTTTACGATCATCATTCTCCAGTCAGAATACTTGATCTGTGTATTTACGGTATCCTCTGATATTTCGGTGATGCTGATGCTGCTCGTAACATCCTTCACGAGGTCGACATACATGGAAAACAGATATGTATTCTGTATGGTATTAACTTTGTTATTGGTCTTAAGTTCATCCTCATATTCACTGTCATGAAGTTCATCCAGGATTATGATGTTTACGTCAGAATCCTCTACGGGATAGATGGTCATCTGAACAACATGCAATATCCCGTGTCTGAAGACTTTTAATCTCCTGCTCATCTTTCCCTGGCATTTCCCGAGCGAAGGAATGAATACCTGATAATCCTCCGTAATCTGCTCTCCACTGTCATTAAAATGGAACCAGAGCTTTTTTATCAGTTCATTGTAGTCCCCGTCATCATCAAAAAAATTCGAAAATATTCCTTTTTTCTGAATGACATGATAAATAGACTTTTCAACATCTACCGCTACTATAGCGTCAACATTATCCTTAAAAAATCCTGCTACATCATCAATAGTATATTCTTTAATATCCCTATCCATAAAAATACTCCTTTACATCCGTAAAAGGCGCCCGGGTCCGAAAATCAAAAGCACGGACGGCATGTAAAAAATACTCCGCTCCAACTAAAAATTATAACAAAAATATTTATTCCCGTCAAATGGTTGTTACACTTTTTTTACCAGCAGTTCTACGACAAATCCGTTGTCATTATAGAATTCCATTCCGCCACCCTGTTTTTCCATGTAGTGGTTTGCCAGATACATGCCGAGACCGTATCCCGGTTTATCTTTTGAGTTGGTTCCTCGGTGGAACTTTTCAGCCAGAAGCGGCAGTTCCTCATCCGGTACTCCCGGTCCGTTGTCTTTGATAGTTATTTTCAAAAATACATCTTTTTTGCCGGAATCAGCCGAAGGCATCTCCTGCTCGCTAAAAGAGACATGTATATCGGTCCCGGCATATTTGTAAGAATTTCCTACAATATTATCTATCACCTGTTCCATACGAAGTTTGTCAAAATACACGAGGCACTCCGGAATACTGTTATCAAGGATTATATTCCCGTATTCCCTGAGACTTCCGAAATATCGCTCAATAATTTTCGACTCGTTTTCCCTCGGAACTATCTCTATCTCCCTGATATCATCCAGCGTCGCATGAAATACTGTAACTACCAGCTCGTTTATCAGTTCGGATTTATTATATATATATCCTATTTTTTCTATATTGCCCCGAATAACTTCGATTTCGCCGTTTATCCTCTGTTTTTCCTCATAGGTATCCCCGTAGGTCTTGAGCGTTTTTTCCAATCTTTCCAGTTCTTTTTTGTAACGCATATCGAGGACTTCACAGGTCGCTTTTATAGTGGCTACAGGTGTCTTTAAGTCATGACTGAGCTCGGCTACCATCTCACGTTTGGCTTTTTCCGCATCAAGTTCCCGTTCTCTCGATGCTTTTAATTCTTCTCTCATCATATCAAAGCTTTCCGTGAAATTCCCAAACATATTGTCCCGATGGATAGGGAGTTTTACTTCAAGATTTCCTTTGGCTATCTCCGAAGCGTATTCTTCCATCTCCTTCACGGGCTTTATCAGGAATCTGTAAATCATAAATATCAGACCATACCCTAATATTAGCAGCATTCCCCACGAGATCATCGTAAACGAGAGCATTCTGTTCTGCAGCAGGACTTTATCGGCGTCCATGCTCTCATGGATTTTTTTGTACATTTCCAGTTCTTCGGCATTGTAAGAACCCACTGTCCCGCTGACTTCTTTTGTGTTATACCAGATGAGTATAATTATGCCAAGTGCCATTAGCATTAAAATACTGTATATTATGATTATTTTTCCGATGTTTTTCATAATCTGATTTTCCTACATTTCCAGGATATAACCGGTTCCCCAGACTGTCTTTATATATTCTGGATTATTTGCATCTTTTTCCAGTTTTTCACGCAGTTTTCTGATATGTACGTTCAGTGTTCCGTCACCGTAAAAACTGTCGCCCCATACTTCGTTAAAAAGACGGTCTTTTGTAACTATCGTGTTTTTATTTTCATAAAGGACTTTCAGAAGTGCGAATTCCTTTGCCTTTAGTGGGATATGATTCCCGTTCATGACTGCAGACATAGTGGACGGGTCAAGAGTAATTGCCTCTTTTATATCGTCACCTGTCTGGTTTTCAGATGATGTATCCTTCCTGCCGTTATCTGAATCCACACTGTTCTCCGACAGTTTTTTTATCTGCTCAACTCTTTTTAAGTTCACCTTAACCTTTGCCAGAAGAACGGACAGGCTGTAGGGCTTTTTTACGTAATCGTCCCCTCCGATGCTCAGTGCGACCAACACATCGTCGTCACTCTGTCTGGCACTGATAAACAGTATGGGAAGCTGATAATCCTCACGGATCTTCCTGCATACATCAAACCCCGACCCATCTTTTAAGTTGATATCTAAAAGTATCATATCGGTTTCATTTTCTTTCAGGAAATCGAAACAAGACACAGCCGAATCAACGTACTGTGTCTTTATATCAAACATATCAAAATATTCTGCGGTCATTTTGGCCAGTTCTACTTCATCATCAACGATCAGACAATTATAGTGCATAGATGCCTCCGTAATGTGGCAATGTGAGCAATACCACATGATGGATTTTACATCATTTTCCGTGAATTGTCAATCGCAGAACCTTCCCCATGATTGACATTTTCACCTCATCAGTCAGCTACGCTGACAGCTTCCCCTCAAGGGGAAGCCTTGACTTAATGACATTAGTCTTCGGTGATCATTTCGACAGGGTTCAGTTTTCTAACCTTGAGACCTGCAAGGCCCGAAGTAATGATTGCCACAAGCGCTATGCCTGCTACTGTAGCCAGCATATAGATGAAAGGAATATCAAAATCTACTTTTTTGATACCGAATCCCGAAAATACGGATGCTACTCCAAAACCTCCCACAAAACTTGCCAAAACAGAACCCACAATACCGCCCAGTAGAATTGCAGGCATATTTGAAAGCATGATCTGAACGATAAGGCCGCGGCTGGTCTGACCCAGCGCCTTGCTGATACCCATTCCACGCCATTCTCTACCGATCTTTGCACGGATTACAAGAGATTCTACGAATATAACCACCAGTATGGTCACTATGCAGATTACGGCACATAAAGCCTGCATGGTGGATACAAGTGAAACTATCGTGGTTTCCATAGTTTTTTGAGAATCCGTATATTGAAGTGTAACACCTTTATTTTTTGCAATCTCTTCAATTTTGGTTTTTAAGCTTTCAAAAGTTTCCCCGTCATTACCGGTTACATATATTGAAAAATGAGGCTCTGTGGTCAGAAGCTTTTCGGCAGCAGATAATGACATGATACTTGTACGTCCGAACTGCTCCATTCTCTGATTGATACCAACCAATAAGTAATCGGCCTTTTTTCCGGCATTTTCCACCTCTATGACATCACCCAGTTTAATTGAAAGGTCTTCTGCTATCGCGGTGGTCACCATTATCTCATTATCATTTTGGGGCAGCCTGCCTTCTATGATATTGGTATTGGTGGTAAGACCCGGGTCATCTATCACATAAACATTATACTGCTTAGTCATCCCGTTATATATAAGATTCATATCGTATCTTGTCATACAAAATACGTTTTTAACCTCAGGAAGTGCCTTTATATCATCCACTATTCCATTGTCACCGGAAACTATCATGTCACCCAGTTCAAATCCCATCATTTTGATCATACCATCGGGATTTTTTCCAAAATTCTCATTCAAACCAAAACCCACTATTGTAAAAATGGATAATATAAAAATGATAAAACTGAGTAAGATATTTTTCCCCAGACCGCCTAAGGTATCCTTTAAGGAAAGTATTACCGGTACGGGTGCCGGAGTGTTTTCAAATGAAAACAGGTTTTTCTTATAGTTATGTGTTGTGATACCGCCTCTTAATGCATCAAGCACGGTTATCCTGTTGTACTGCCTGCTGATAATAAGCGTTACCAGGCAGACCAGAAGGCTTAATCCGAAGAATGTAGCTATAGCAACGGTCCAGTTTACCGGCTGGTTCCATCTGAGTCCTACTACAAAGCTCAATACATCTCCAAAATAGCCAAATGTTCCCAGTGCAATCGCAAGACCTATAGCTGAACCTACACAAGCCACCATCGTGGTCTGCATTACCAGGGCGGTCTTAAGCTGTCCTACGGTGTATCCTCCGGCTTCAAGTATGCCGGTATTTTTCATATTTCTTCTGATGAAATTTTTAATGCTGAAGGAAATGATGATCAGTGCTATGGCAAGAACCATAAGTGCGAACAGCAGAACTACCGCCATGGTAATCTTGGGTACGATCTGATCACCGCTTCTCATAGTATCCCAGTTTATCAGGATATAACTTGCATTATACAAGCTTGCCTTCTCGGGATCGGTGACTATTTCGGGATTTTGTTCTTCCCATTCTATAAAACCCATCTTTAAATTATCAGCAACCTCTTTCTCAATATCTGTGAGATCAAGGTTTTCTTTTTCAAGTACTTCCCGATCTGTAATTCCCTTATAAACAATCCCCGCTTCAAAACCGATATTGGCATCTGTCAGTTCCTTCATTTTTGCATCAGATATATACACGCAGTGGATTGAAATATTCATGGTTGAACAAAAGATGGGATCCTCCGAGTATCCGGCCACGTTGAATCTGAAGGTTTTACCCTCCACCTTAAGCTCAAATGTATCCCCTACTTCAAAAGAATTTTTGAGATTAAACGGAATAACAATATCGTTTTCGCCTAATATGTCATCGGGCATTTTTATATCCATTATCAGGTTTTTGTTATTAAAAGACTGGAAAAAGAAGTCAAAGTTTTCATATTTTTCTTTATTTATGTTCCTGTATTCGGTTTTCACTCTGAGCGTCGTGGTTTTCTCATATTTTACGATATGGTTGCTTTCCGAAAAAGCTTTATCTGCAGATGATACAGCTTTATCATTATCATAGATCCACAGAAATACCTCTGCTCCGTTTACTTCACTGAATTTATCATCAAGAACTTTTCCCAGTCCCAGAAGAGCCGAGAGGCAGTCGAATATCAGGATTGCCGAGAGGCAGGTGAGGATGAGGAAAGTAATCATATCACCTTTCTGACGTTTGATATTGTTTTTTGCTATGAAGAATATTTTATACATGTTATGCTCCTTTTTTCAATCACAGGGACGGTTCTGTGATTGATTCCTATGATTGATTTACCAGCCCATATCCTGTAGGAAATCTTTGAGTTTCTTGTGCCTTGCAATTGCTTTCTCCTGATTGGGATTTTTTTCGTCCTTATAGTCTCCCATGTAGGGACCCAGGTCACATTCGTCGGATATCACACCGTCCGCCAAATATATTATGCGGGTACCTCGTTCCGCTGCTTTCACAGTATGTGTAACCATTACTATGCTCTGACCTTTGGCGTTGAGATCACTCAGGATATCCAGAACATTTAAGGTATTCTGTGAATTAAGAGCTCCTGTAGGCTCATCCGCAAACAGTACCTCGGGATCGTTTATAACTCCACGAACTACGGCAACTCTCTGCTGCTGTCCGCCCGATAGCTGTGTGGGGAATTTTTTGTAATCCCCTTCTCCGATCTCCACTCTTCCCAAGAGCTCCTTTGCCTTTGCTGCCAAAGATCTTCTGTCTTTATTCTTTAAGAGTCCGCTGATCATGACATTATCGAGTGCACTCAGCGAATCGTTCAGGTAATTCTGCTGGAATACAAATCCTGCATGGTCCCTTCTGAACAGCGCCAGTTTGTCATTGCTGAACTTAGAGATCTCTATGCCGTCAGTATTTGAAGATTTCCCTGTTTTATTTCCACCGTTTACGTAATAGGTGATGGTCCCGAGCGAAGGTCTGTCCATGCCTGAAAGCGCATAGAGAAGGGTGGACTTTCCTGATCCCGAGTTTCCCATAACTACGGTGAAATCTCCTTTATATACATTCAGGTTCAGATTCTTCAGCACGTGCTGCTGTATCGATTCATTTGAAAATGTTTTACATAAATCCTTTGCGGTTAATACTATTTTTTTATCCATGCCTGCTCCTTTACTAAAAAAAGACTTCCGTGTTTCATTTGTTGATCTTAATATACAACAAACTTACACGGAAGTCTTAATCTGTCTCTTCTCTATTCCTTAATTATTTCTTAAATATGTTTGATAGTTTTTATTTTCTTCTTTTATAGAATGCTGCGAACAATACGCCCACCAGCAGAATAAATGCTGAAGCGCCGAGAAGTATATATTCTGTGGTCTCGCTGTTCTGTCCCGAACCGCTCATTTCGTAGAAACTTCCGGGATTGAAACTGCTACGGTCCGAAGATGTTCTGCTGCTTCTTTTACTGTCAGAACCGGTTTCATTTGAAGTACTTTTTTCGGATCCACCATTTTTTGCTGAACCGTTTTCAGAAGCATCATTTTTCACTGAGCCATTTTCTGATGTCCCGTTTTCCGGTGTATCGCTTTCCACCGAGTCTTCTTCCTGTGAAGATTTTTCTTCCGAGTCAGGTCTTTGCTGTTTTCCGCCTCCGAATCCGGATGGATCGAATCCTTCGGGCATATTTCCGCCTCCGAATGAAGATAGATCGAATCCTTCAGGCATATTTCCGTCTGATCCGTTACGGTTTCCTCCACCAAATGCGGTACCACCACCCATAGAACCCATAGCTGAGATACTTATCCCCGTAGTATCTATAAGAGACGAGCTGTCTGCGCTCTGACCTGATGATGTTGAAGGGATGGTCCCTGCCAGCTGTCCGCTCACGCTTTCCGAACGAAGCTCACAATACTTCTTTATTGTTTCGACACCGGTCTTAAACTCTTCATAAGTACAGAATTTTGTAGGATCTTTTTCAACATACTCATCTATCAGCGCCGCTGTATCTTCTATTATTTTAGCAAGTTCAAAGCTGCTTAAGAATTCTTTGAAATACTCATGGTATTTTTCAGTATATTCTTCGTTGTCGAATATCCATGCTATCATGGGACGATCGCTCATATCACCCGATACCGGTGTGTCTATGGCCGAATTCACAGAAGATGATGCATTTCCTCCCTGAAAGGATCCATATGCCAGATTGTAATCCCAAGGGATCATACTGAGCTGTCCGTTTTTTTCGTACAGATAATAGTTATGTATCATGGAGCCGGTATAGCTGTCACCGTTACACAGGAAAACATGAACTACAAAATACCTGATGACTTCCTCAACATCTACCGTATCCTCTATATCCGTCTGTTCACTCAGAGCTTTAAGTGAACTGATAAGTCTGTTCTTATCACTTTTATTCACTGTGGTTTTAGCATTACCGAAGATATTCTGATAGCTGTCAGGATCGTCATCGATGTATTTCAGCTTAACATCGTCACTTCCCATTCCGAAACCGCCAAAACCTCCGAAGCCACC
>JAEEKN010000002.1 GCA_016282435.1 Lachnospiraceae bacterium
GTACTGTGGTGCATATTTCATTTTTCTAAAGTCATACTTCTGTATATCATAATAATCAAGGCAAAATTCAAATCTGTCCTTATCTATACCTTCTTGTTCACCTATGGATAAAAGCACCTTCTCTTTTACCTCAGTTCCACCTATAACAACAATCTTTCCATCACGATAGGTGTCAAACTTCTTAACTGGAGAAACCAAATCTTTCATGCCAAGCAGTTCCAGAAGTTGATCTAAATCCCCTCTTCTATTTGTCCTAGTAAGAATCTCGGTTATTCGTTCTGACAGCAACGGAAGCATCTTTTCCTCTAATTCGGCAAGTTCCTCAATAGATAACATCTATCAATCCACCTCCCCAAATATTCCTTTAAGATCCTCCTGCGCCTTCTTAAGTCTCAATTGCAAGACTTTAATTTCATCAACCTTAGACTGATACATTTCTGCCACTTCATTCTGCTTTTCAAGCGAAGGAAGAGGTACAATCAGTTTTTTTAGCGATTCAGCGGCTATATTAGGTATTGTTGCTCCTACGGCTATTTTCTTTAATGATGTAATTCCAATCTCACTGTTAAAAAAAGCCTTTATATAATAAGGATTTGCTTTTTTCTCATCCAATTCGATTATAAAAAGGTTACCGTTACCTAAAATACGTTCACCATCATTAATCTCAGCAATGGCCACCTTAAACGGTGCTCCATTCTTAGACAAAAGCAGTGATTTATCATGAATAAAGTACCTATCATACTTAGCATCGAGGCCTGTAAGGTTTTTTAAATCATCAGAAATTATTCCATTCTGAATATCTGAAAGCATCAGGTACTTAATACCGGTATTCTCATCAGTTACAAGTTGATCTAGTTCCCTAGCAGATAACTGTGCTCCTCTAGTTATATGCTTTATAATACTGCCAAAAGTAACACCATCTTCTATCTCTAATGGAGTATCCAGATATCTCGCAGGATTCAATACATACTCATTCTCTTTTAAGGTATTAATATCTACCGTTACGGCTCTTTCCGAATCTTTTTTTAATAGAGATACAATCTCAGCAATATTTTCATCTGATAGTTCAGTCTGTCTTCTGCCTTTAACACATATTTCACTGGCATCTATCATACGTACCGATTTGTTATCATAGCTTAGTACAACCATGTCGGTAGCCGCTTGTATATGAGAAAACATTCTTGGAGGTAAAGCAATAACCGCTTCTATGAATCCCTCCCGAACAAAATGCTCTCTTATCTTCTTATTAAGGCTGTTCCATGTGCTACCATTATTCATTATAACAACAGCTTTACCATTTTTTTTCAGATGTTTTATTATCTGAGCATTAAATAACCATTCCGAAGAAGTGGCTCTTCTAAGATCAGGAAGTTCCTTAAATAATTCATCAATCTCAGTATTTCTTCCTACAATCTCCTTCATAGGAATTCCTATAGGATAATTCGAGAAAATCTTGTCAAACACCCTTTCACTCGATAAATCAAATAAGTCTCCCTGCTCAATCTCACTCTTTCCACCAAGTACTTCTGTCCTGATAGAAGCAACTTCTACAGCTTCTGTATTAATATCTATCCCATATGATCCAGCTTTAGACCCGCTCAAAATCAGCTGGCATAAATAATCCCCTATTCCACAACATAAATCCGCTACATAATCTGTTTTTTTAATATCTAACACTTTACTGGTCAATTCTGAAACAGAATACGGCGTTCCATATGCGCCATCATCCCGATATAATACATCTAATACTGAGCAATACTTAAAATAATTAATATAAGTTTCCTCCGTAAACTTACCGGTATTATTTAAGTCAAATGGGATTGCATAGTCACCCTTTAAAGAAGCGTTAACATAATAATATCTTCTTTCTGGATACTGTTTCTTAATAAAATTTTCAAGCTCCTCTGGAGTATTAACCTTGTATTTCTGACAAAGATATGCTCCATAAACCGCTGTAAATAAGATATTAGAATGCCACTCTTTTCCCATTTCAGACAGTATTTGGTTTAGTGTCCACTCCAATTCTCTATATCCTCTGTATTCCACGCTAGGGTAATCAAGTATATCTAACATTAATTTTCCTCCTTTGGTTATTCATAATCAATTTTCTTTCGTAAGCATACTATATCACATTTGTTTTTGGTTGTCAATAGTCTATTTTTGATTTTTTATAACCAAATTTATTTTGGGTAAAAAAATAAAACCTCCGGCATAAACCGAAGGCTTTACTATTATCTCTCAAGTCCTTTTTTCTTAGCAGACTTCTCTTTAGGGGCTATGGCAGCCTGTTTCTCAGCTATCTGTTTCTTTACGGACACCCGTTTCTTAGGCTTTTCTTCTGCCACAAACCTCGGGGATTGCTCTGCTACGAAGCTGAACAGTTCCGGATTTGTGCTGCGGATACTGGTATGCAGCCCAGTACCACCGGCTACTATGATGTGGTCAGTGACCGGGATCCCTATGAGCCTTCCGGCTTCTACCATACGTTTTGTAACTGAAAGATCGGCCTGGCTCGGTGTTAATGAACCTGACGGATGATTATGAAAGACCATGATGTTAGTTGAATTGCTCAGAAGTGCTGCCTTGAACAGGTTCTGTACCGGAATCTGCGTCTGTGACGTGTCCCCGATGCTCACTACATTGAAGTTTATCGGACGCTTCTGGGCATCAAGGTTCACCACACAGCAGTACTCCCTGTCCATTTCTGCCAGGGCATTAGCCATTACATCTACTGCCTTTTGTGAGTCTGTTAGCTTCTGTTCGCTGTACAAAGGTGTATCTTCACACAGCTTCAGGCGGACTGTTACCTGTTTCAATTCATATTCATCTGCCATCCGCACCTCCTACAAACTCTATCCTTACACTCACTATCTTCCCATCATTTTCCTTTAGGAAATCTGCCAGTTCTGACGTGCTGTTAAGGGTAGCTACTGCATCCGTTTCTTCGGTGTTTTCTATGGTTTCTGTATGTTCTGTATCGTTCATATCGCTCCTTTCTCGGTATTCCGCTTCTGGATATCGTGTGCTTTTACCGGCGTTTCCTTGTTTGCCTTGCTTTCCTGTACCTGACGAAGTTTATCCTGTAGTTTCTGATGAAAAGGACCGGCATTTCTTCTGTTATTAGTTTCATTAGTTTTTTCCTGGGATGCCTGTTGTTTCTGAGTTACAGGCGTGTAAGCTACTTCCGGTTCCGATGCCATATATACTGCTTTCTTCTCACTTGCCATGGCAAGATTACCGTCACCTACTGATTCCTCATCAACATCAAGGGTGTTGTCTCCCTTTTCGTCCATGTTCAGAAGTGCGTTAAGTTCCGTAAGTCTTGCCAGTTTGTCATTCAGCTCCTGCTCTTTTTCAAACGGCTTTGTGACTTCCACCTTTGCTGTCTCAAGCTGGTGTTCGGCATTTGACAGTCTCAGCTCCGCTTCCTGCAACTGCTTTTCCATACCTTCAAGCATATTTCCGATACGGACTATATTACCGCCCGCATCACCGCCTATCTCGACTTCATGGCTTATCTGCCCTTTAAGTGTCAGCTTGAACTTTGATGTGAAAGGCTCGAAGCTTGCTGACATCTTAAAACCTAAGTATTCTCCTATCTCCGTAGCTTCCTTAAAAGCTTTAAGTTCCTTGCACATGGAGATAATCGCAGTACCGGCTTCCTTTTTATCATCATAGAGCTTTCCAGCTACTGTCATGCGGAAATTATCGGCTTTTTCCGTATTATCTTTCTTTGTATCTTTTTCTACTGTTGTAGTAGCTTTGTCATTCTGCTCTTGAACCTCAGTTTTCTCAGGTTCTGCTGGCTTATTGGTGTTATATAATACTATATCCGCTTTGAAGCCTTCTATCCTTTCCTTTAGTGTTTCTATAAGTTTCGGATAATGTACGGCTATCTGGTCCTCCAGCCGGTATTTCTGACTGGTATGGTTGGCCTTCAGGAGTTTCAGCTTAGATACCTGAATATCGAGGTCCATCTTCTCACGGATATAGGGATTACCGGTAGCAAGTGCCTTTACTTCCGCATATGATAATGCTGCATCATCTATGTCCTCACAGCTACGCACCGGACTTTTGCTCGTCATTATCTGCCCTATGAACTTCTGCTTATTCTCGATAAGCTGCCATGAGTA
>JAEEKN010000121.1 GCA_016282435.1 Lachnospiraceae bacterium
TCCCTCAGTTTTTTACCTGTAAGTGTCAGGAATACTTCCTCCAGTGAAATCTTCCCGGTATCCTCAACCACCAGCTTCTTTAACTCTTCGCTGCTTCCGCACGCTATGATCTTGCCGTTATCCATGATCGCAATCTTGGTACATATAGCCTCGACCTCTTCCATATAGTGACTGGTATATATGACGGTTGCACCGTTGCGGTTTGACTCCTTTATCTTATCTAATATAAAATTCCTTGACTGGGGATCGATACCTACCGTCGGTTCATCAAATATCAAAAGATCCGGATGATGTCCTATAGCGCATGCTATATTAAGTCGCCTCTTCATACCGCCCGAAAAGTTCTTGGCGTAGTCATTCTTTCTCTCACTTAAGCCTACATATTCTAAGGATTCCTCTATAGCTTTCTTTAAGTCATTTCCTTTTATACCGTAGAGAGAGGTAAAAAGCTCAACATTTTCCCATGCCTTTAAGTTCCCATGGATGGCCAGCTCCTGAGGGATGTATCCGACTTTATGTAAAAGTTCTTTTCTGTTTTTCTTAAAATCCTTTCCCATGAACTCTATGCTGCCTAAGGTCGGACGCACTATATCGCATATCATGTTCATGGTCGTGCTCTTGCCTGCACCGTTCGGTCCTAAGAGTCCGAATATTTCACCCTTCTTTATTTCGATGTTAAGGTTATCAACTACTACCTTGTTGTCGTATTTCTTTGTAAGATCGATGGTCTTAAGTATTGTATCCATTGTGTTCCCTTTCTTGTTCTGTGACAAGGGGACGGTTCTCCTGTCACATGTTTTCGTTCTTGTGATGGTATCACTATATCACCTTGTTACAAGTGTTGGTAGTGAAAAAAGATACATCTTTAACATGACTTTAGTCACATTAAAAAAACTCCGTCCCGTCAAAGCGGGACGGAGCAGAGTCACTGTAATTAAAAAACTTTAAGAAACCTAAGTGTATCTAAAAATGAACTTGCTTACAGATTGATTTACTATGACAAACCATTATAATTTACTTAATCTCTGTTTTTTGAGCTGATTAAGTAAATTATAGTTAATACTTCTATTATATATATGCCATAATATTTCATTGACACATCCGTTTCTTTATATTATAATTTACTTAATCTCATTTTTTAACCTACATTAAGTAATTTATAGCTGATGTAAAGGAGGCTTGTTATGCTAATAGAACGAAAAACCGAAACTGAAATACTGAAAAATGCACTTGCAGCACCCGAATCACGCTTCGTAGCCGTATATGGCAGAAGAAGGATCGGCAAAACCTTCCTTATAAGGGAGGTTTTCGGATACAGGTTTACTTTTCAGCACGCCGGATTAAGCAAAGGAAGCATGAAGGAACAAATATACGCCTTTACATCTTCTTTAAAGGATTCGGGGTACACTTTTGAAAAACAACCGGTAAACTGGCTTGAAGCCTTTGAAGGTTTGAAAGATGTTATAAGATTCTCCAAAGAGCAAAAAAAGATAATTTTTATTGACGAACTGTCCTGGATGGACACGCCCAAAAGTAATCTTATGTCTGCCTTGGAAAATTTCTGGAACGGCTTCGCTTCGGCGCGAAAAGATGTCCTGCTTATCATATGTGCATCTGCCACATCATGGATGTTATCCGAAGTCATCCACAACAAGGGAGGACTATACCACAGATTAACCGACCAGATCCACCTGCAGCCATTCTCTCTAAAAGAGTGCGAATCATATACCGCTATCAATGGCCTTATCATGAACCGGGAACAGATATTACAGTATTATATGGTATTTGGCGGAGTACCATATTATTGGAGCTTTATCAAAAAGGGATTAAGTCTTGTGCAGAACATAGATAATATTCTCTTTGCCAAAGATGCCCCTCTAAAGGATGAATACCGGTATCTCTATGCTTCAATATTTAAAAAACCCGAAGTATATCTTAAAATAGTAGAAACGCTGGGTTCTAAGAAGGTAGGAATGACGCGCGAAGAATTGATCAAAAACTCCGAAATAGAGAATTCCGGGGACCTTACAAAGAAATTGGACGAACTTGAAAACTGTGGATTTATAAGAAAATACCAAGCCTTTGGAAACAAAACCAAGAATTCCGTTTATCAGCTCATCGACTGTTTCACACTATTTTATCTTAAGTTTTTAAAAGAACATCCCTCTGATGAACACTTTTGGACAAATAAGATAAACGATCCTGCTATAAACAACTGGCTTGGCTTGGCATTCGAAAGAGTATGTCTTGATCATGTAACTCAGATAAAAAACAAGCTGAGTATATTGGGAGTAAGCTCTGATGTCTGTTCATGGTATTGCAAAGCAGATGCGGATAAAGGGATCTTCGGTTCTCAAATTGACCTTCTTATCGTCAGAAAAGATATGGTCATAAATCTCTGTGAGATCAAGTATTCCGGAACAGAATTCACCATTACAAAAAAAACAGATGCGGATATCAGAAATAAAATAAATGATCTTCAAATCCAAGCCGGGTCAAGATATGTCATATTCCCGACACTTATAACCACCTATGGGCTGCTAAAAAATTCATATTCAAATAATATCTCTTCCGTAGTAGTACTCGACGATTTGTTTGCTGTATAAGTGTGACAGTAGGGACGGTTCTCCTGACACATGTTTTCGCTCTTTCAATGGTATCATCTTATCACGTGATTACCCTTCCCCTCAAGGGGAAGGCTTGGGAGTTTTGCGGTCATGCCCGGGCACTCGTTCAACTATCAGTTTTCTGAATACAAGTAGTATGATAAATGCCGCTATACCTATAAGGGATAAGACATAGCCGGTCTTCTGGTACAGCCTTACATAGTGCAGCTCGATATCATGCGTACCGGCAGGTACCAGGAGGCCCAGATAATGCTCATTTACACAGAGCACCTCCACTTCCTTCTTATCGATATATCCTCTCCAGCCTTCATAGTAAGGTACTGCTATACATAAAATCCTGTCCTTATCGGCTTTTGATTTTCCGTAGATGGCATCGTTTTTAAGCCGGA
>JAEEKN010000122.1 GCA_016282435.1 Lachnospiraceae bacterium
CGAATAACTGATCCTGACAATATTGGGACCTACGGGTTGCAGTCTTATGATGCCGTTCTGGCTTTGGAAATATATACCGTCATTTTTCTTGTGTACCCATTTTGTTGAAAAGCTGCCGAGTGCATGTCCCGAAGGCTTAAGAAGCTCTGCAGGTACTTCTGACAGAAAATCTCCTATAGCTTTACCTGATGCAACAGTTTTACTGTTGCCCGACAACTTAATGGATGTGTTTTTAGTTGAAGCAACACTGTTTTTCTTGAGCTCGGCGTCTCGGCGCATGAGTTCCTCCGAGGTACCGTCGGTCCTGGAGGCACCGGTACGTCTGGCAAGATATTCTTTTGTTCTCCGGGCAGCTTCGGTCAGAACTTTTTCCTTTGAGAGATTTTCCTCTGCTGCCATGAAATTACGCCGTTCGTCCTCTGCCTTTCGCATCTCCTCCCTGGAAAGAACCTTTACATGCTTCTCCTCTGCAAAATAACCAGCAGATTGTTTGGAGATATCTGTGGAAAACAGTTCCGAAAGCTTGCCGGAATGTACTATGCATAATCTGTGGAGAGCTCGGGTCGCTGCAACATATAAAAGCTTTACATGGCTGTTGTCGTGAGGGTAGGATTTGGCATCGGGCTCGTAGAGGATGACCGCATCAAATTCGAGACCTTTTGTCATGTTTACCGGGAGCACCATGATGCCCTGACCATATTCGGCATTTTCATCGTCTGTATCGACAAGTTCTATTTTATCCTTTAACTTAAACTTAAGTTCATCCGTCTGTTTCTTGTCTCTGCAGACAATGGCTATTGAGAAAAAATCTTCCTTTTTATATGACTTGCACAGTTCTACGATCCTGTCGGGCAGTTTATCGGCAGTATCCTTAATGAAAGCCGGTTTTTCCCCATGTCTGATGATCGGCTCACAGGGGTATATTTCAAAAGTACCGTGCTTTAGTATATCCGTGGCAAAATCAGAAATCTCAATAGTATTTCTGTAGCTTTTCCTGAGCATCATGAATGCATCATATTCGTTGGGCAGATAAAGATCACGGAGCTCCTGCCAATCGTTAAGACCGGAGGAATAGCGGATATTCTGGGAAACATCGCCCATTATCGTGTATTTGCAGTCATGGACACATTCTTTGAGTACCATATATGCCATCATTCCGTAGTCCTGAGCCTCATCTATGACTATATGATTTGCTTCGCTTATAACCTCGGTCTCATTTACCCTGTGATGTATGTATGCAAGTGCTGCCAGATCATATACATCGTATTCTGTGATCCTTACCTTTGCTTTCTCGCCTGATTCTTTCTTTTTCCAGGTTATCTCTCTTTCCTCATATTTAAATGTAGGTTTAAAATCTTCGTTACCTTCCAGGGAATTTATAAAATCATCATAGATTTTATAAATCGAACCCTTGAACTCCTGGCCTCCAAGGTAGCATTTGTATACCTTTCTGATGGCTTTTTTTTCTTTTTCGGTATAGGACATCCCTTTAGATGCCATCTCCTGTTCAAGGTTTTCATTTAATTCTTTGTTTAAGAAATTTATTTTGGTCTGTACTGAAAACTGAGGATTAGCTTCTATATATTTCCTTATAGCCGAACCTCGCAGCAGGCATACGGGTCCTCCCTTTCGGCCGGTGGGATTATCGCGTCTGTCATATATGCCCGATATATCATTTTCAAATCCTTCGGTAAACTGATTGGGGTCCAGTATGATATCGTCTGTTTTTATAGACTGCCATTCATACGCATCACAAAAATTCTTTAGTTTATTGAAAAATTCAGAGGTGCCTTTCTTAGCGGCTGTCGGATCGGTGGTATCGGTTTCTCTTATGCAGTATCTGAAAGGATCCCAGTCAGTATACATAAGCCTTGTAAAAAGCTCTTCCATGGTCATCTGACCAAAACCGTCCACGCCCAGGTCCGGGAGGACTCCGGTTATGTACTTTAGCAGCATCTTATTGCTGCCGATGATGTAAAAGGCTTCCGGTTTCAGGATATCTCCATAATTATATAAGAGGTAGGAGATCCTGTGCATGGCAACGGTGGTTTTGCCCGAACCAGCCACTCCCTGTACTATCAGATTGTGCTTTGGAGACATTCTGATGATGTCATTCTGTTCCTTTTGTATAGTGGCGATGATCTCATTTAGGACTGCCTGCTTGTTCTTTGCAAGGTATTTATTGAGCAGCTCGTCATCAGCTGCGGCCTCTGAATCATAATAATCAATCAGCTTGCCGTCGCTGATATCAAAGGTTCTTTTAAGTGAAACATTTATGTTTACATCATCACCGTTGGGTGTCTTAAAGCTTATGTCTCCCAATCCGTTTTCGTAATATGCATTTGATATGGGGGCTCTCCAGTCAGCGACCAGGATCTCTGTCTGATTTCGTCTGATGCCGGTTCGGCCTATATATATGGAATCATTATCAAAGATAATACGCCCGAAATATGGTTTGGAGCCTCTTTTCTTTGCGGTACGTATCTCCTCGATGGTATGTCTTGCTTCATTTGATGCATTGTCGATAAGTGGTGCTACTTCGTAATCACCTTCGTCGTATTGTTCCTTGAAAACCTTGATAGACTCTTTTAGCTCGTTAAGTCTTTTTTCCAGTACGCCGACCTCACCTGATGTGAGATTTGTGATCTCCTCAAAAAACATGTTTTCGTAATCCTTGCCGGATTCGGTATTGGGTTTACCCGGTAGTAGATTTGTCATGATTTGTATTTAGCCTCCGTTTTCGCATTTTAGGGGAAAAAAGCTCCGCGGATACGGAAGAACCATATTCGCGGAGATCAATTAAATTATTTTTTTGCTGATTTGCATGCCTCAAATGCTAATGCATCTGCATTTGCTGAAAGACTGCTGCCAAGTTCCATAGACATGGTAACTATGAAGCTGTTGTCCTGAAGCTTGAAGTAAATTGCGAATGACATACTCATGCCCTGTACATTACCTGTACCGGTTGTCTTGCCATATGTAACGCCGCCATCCTCGAAAATCTCAACCTTGGGATTGGTTGCACCGGCCTGCTTAGCTAATTCGTCAACAAATAACTGACCGATGTATTCGAAGTTTGCCTTAGAAGAAATAGCCTCTTTGAAATCCTTCTCGGGAACTGCAACTGATTCGTACATATAAATTGTTAAATCAGTGGTAGTGTAAGCTGCTAAATAAACTCCGTTACCCTGGGAAGCAGGATCGAGGTAAGCATTCCATGTACTTTGCAGAGGGAATGTGATCTCGCCAACCTTTACTGATGAATCAAATTTTGAACTTGACTGCTTAGCGGTAACGGTAACCTTGCAGGTAAGTGTCTTTGAACCAACTGTAGCGGTAATCTTACATGTTCCTTCGCCCTTAGCGGTTATCTTACCCTTTGAGCTTACGGTGGCAACCTTTTTATCTGATGTTGACCATTTTACCTTTTCTGTAGTACCCTTAACCTTAATCTTTTTCTTCTTACCAACTTCAAGTTTTACTGTTTTCTTGCTGAGTTTCACTTTAGATGCTGCCTGAGCAGGAACTTCAAACCCAACCACGAATGCTCCTATGATCACAAGCAGTGATAACAGGAGAGTTGCTACTTTTTTCATCCGAGCCCCTTTCTGCCTTTTTGGCATCAATATTCAATTAAGTTGCAAGGAACATAATACCATAAGTAAATCGATTTTGTCAACTTATTTCTTATTAGTAATTATATTAAGTGCTCTGTACTTCGTCTCTTTGTTTTATCTCTGCCACGTTTTTGTTTTTATCCCTCGACCACTTCTGAGTTACATAGCCTTTTTCTTCAAAATATTTTGCAAGCAGTATAGCAAAAGTCAGTGATCTGTGCTGACCTCCGGTACATCCCAGACCAACAACCAGCTGCGCCTTTCCTTCCTTCTCGTACATAGGCAATGTACACTCCAGATAATCTACTATACGCTTATACAATGCCTGTGATTCTTCCTGCGCCATTACGTAATCACGAACCTCCTGATCCATACCTGTAAGGTTCCTGAGCTCAGGACGATAGAAGGGATTAGGCAGACATCTTACATCAAAAACAATATCCGCATCAGAAGGTATGCCGTATTTGTAACCGAAAGCAATAAAGTTCAGCTTCATCCTGCCTTCCGCATCCGCACTTATAACCTGCAGGAGCTTTTCGCGTAGCTCCGAAGTAGATAAATATGAGGTATCTATTATAAAATCAGA
>JAEEKN010000123.1 GCA_016282435.1 Lachnospiraceae bacterium
GGTCAGTACTTCCTTCATAGAGGCGTAATCGTCCGGACCTTCAACAGTCTTTATCCTGAACCGGCGATAATCACTCTTTTTCGATTTTCCGTTTTCAAATACCACCATGGATCCTACGGACTCAAAACCCGAAGTGTTTGAGATATCATAAGATTCTATCCTGAACGCCGTCTCCGTTACGTTTAGCGGTCCGTCCTCATCCACGTCCCTCTCAATCCCCAGAATCTGTCTTAATTCCTCTACTGCTCCTGTGGATTTTTCCGCTTCTCTTTGAAGTTTGTCCATATCTTTCTTCAGGACGTTTTCGGCATTTTCCACAGCCAGTTCTACCAGCTTTTCTTTCTTACCCTTCATGGGTGTTGCAAGATTAATTTTTGACCCCGCTTTTTCTGACAGCCACCCGGTGATGAGTTCTTTTTCTTCTATATCCTCTGATAAAAGTATCTCTTTCGGTATCACTGCAGCCCCGCCATAGAACTGCTTTACAAATTCCTCGAGAACTTCAGGCTTCTCATCACTTTCTGCATCCACGAAGTAATGTTCCCTGCCGACCATTTTTCCTGAACGTATAAAAAATATCTGGACTATGGCTTTATAATCCTTCATAGCTATCCCGATGACATCCCTGTTCATGTCGTCCGACGCAGTCACACGTTGAACCTGGGACATAGCCTCAATATTATTCAGCATATCACGGTATTCGGCCGCTTTTTCAAACTCCATGTTTTCAGAACATCTGAGCATTTTTTCTTTCAGGTTCTTTACTACTCCCTTGGTATCTCCGTCCAAAAACCGGCATATCTCATCTATGCCTTTTTTATAATCATCCGGATCGACTTTTCCCGAACACGGCCCCGGACACTCACCCACCTCGTGATAAAGGCAAGGGCGTTCAACCTTTGTTCCGTCTATTTTTTTCTCACATGTTCTGTATCCGTATATTTTCCTGAACATCTTCAGGATTTCGCGCACCGCATTCACATTTGTGTAGGGGCCAAAGTACTTTGCTCCGTCTTTTAGGTGCCTGCGTGTCAGATAAATTCTGGGATATTTTTCAAAAAGTGTAATCTTGACAAAAGGATAGGTCTTGTCGTCCATCAGCATGGTGTTGTACTTCGGACGGTTTTCCTTTATAAGATTACACTCTAAGACAAACGCTTCCATCTCACTCTCGACCATGATGTATTCAAAGCGGTCTATCAGTGAGATCATTTTTTCTATTTTAGGGCTACGCGGTCTCGTCTGAAAATATGACGAGACGCGTCTTTTCAAGTTGACGGCTTTCCCCACATATATGATGTTATCTGCCTTATCGTGCATGATATACACACCGGGGCTGTCGGGAAGCTTTTTTAATTCTTCCTTTATATTAAATGCTTCGTTTTTATTATTCTGATCTTCTTCCTTCACGTCGTGCTCCGATCGGTATTATTCATCAAAAGCAACATCCACAAAGTATCCCTTTTCGTTCTTGCGGATACCCTGAACCACACCCTTTGTGGACTTTATCCTGTTTCCAAAAGAGAAATTGCCCGACATGGCCAATGCCGGGACAATTGTATAATAATAAAATGCTACTGTACTTTTTTCGATGATCTCGACTTCATCTCCCGCTTTCAAGAGATCCTGCCGTTCCATCTTGAATTCTTCTACTCTCATATATACTTCCAAAAATTCTATATACTACTATATACCGTAATAAACACTCATCATCCGGCTGCTTCGCAGCCACCTCCCCTTCAAGGGAAAGGGAAAGAGTTTGTTTTAGTTAAAGCCTTTTATTCCGTTTCTTCTTCGGTAGTAACAGTTCCATCCTGTGTTATGTCTACTTCATTCTTGTTCTCTGTCACTACAGCTCCGCCACGTTCAGCAATAACTTCATTATATATATCCATGAACTGTTTGCCCGTGATGGTCTCTTTTTCACTCAGGAACTCTGCTATCCTGTCCATGATATCACGGTTACCACGAAGAAGTTCCTTTGCCTTCTCATAGCATTCCTTTAAGATCTCCATGACTTCATGGTCTATCTCGGCAGCAGTCTGTTCACCGCAGTTAAGTATCGAACGTCCGTCCAGATACTGGTTGCCCTGCTTCTCCAGGCCTATAAGACCGAACTTCTTTGACATACCGTACTGTGTAACCATGGCTCTGGCTATATCTGTAGCCTTCTCGATATCATTTGATGCGCCAGTGGTGATTGAACCAAATACCAGCTCCTCAGCCGCACGTCCGCCGTACAGAGTAACAAGCCTTGCCTTCAGTTCCTCCTCTGTCATCAGGTATTTTTCTTCCTCAGGTACCTGCATAACATATCCCAATGATCCCATGGTACGGGGAACTATCGTAATCTTCTGAACCGGCTCGGCGTTCTTCTCGAGTGCCGTGATCAGAGCATGACCGGTCTCATGATAAGCTACTACTTTCTTTTCTTTCTCAGAGAGGATCCTGTCCTTCTTTTCCTTACCGGCTATAACCACTTCCACAGATTCCATCAGATCGTCCTGTGTAACCAGGGTTCTCTTGTTCTTTACCGCCAGGATGGCTGCCTCATTTATGATATTGGCAAGATCAGATCCAACTGCACCTGAAGTAGCCAGACCTATTTCTTCCAGATTTACGGAATCATCCAGAAGGACATTCTTTCCATGAACTTTAAGTATCTCAACACGTCCCTTTAAGTCAGGCTTATCAACTATGATACGTCTGTCAAAACGTCCGGGACGAAGAAGTGCCTTATCGAGAACTTCCGGACGGTTGGTAGCCGCTATGATAACGATTCCTTTTGATGTATCGAAACCGTCCATCTCGGAGAGCAGCTGGTTCAATGTCTGTTCTCTCTCGTCATTGCCCCCGCCGTACTGCGCATCTCTGCTCTTACCGATGGCATCTATCTCATCGATAAACACGATACAGGGTGCATGGCCCTGTGCCTGCTTAAATAAGTCTCTGACACGGGAAGCTCCGACACCGACGAACATCTCCACGAAATCAGAACCTGTGATGGAGAAGAATGGAACATGTGCCTCGCCCGCTACCGCTTTGGCAAGAAGTGTTTTACCTGTTCCGGGAGGTCCCACAAGGAGCGCTCCTTTAGGAAGTTTCGCACCTATCTTCTGATATTTTTCGGGATTATGCAGGAAATCCACAAGTTCAGTGATGGATTCCTTCGCTTCATCTTCACCTGCCACATCCTTAAATGTGATGCCGGTCTCTTTTTCTACATTATAAATCTTGGCGTTACTCTTCCCGACGCCCATGATTCCGCCGCCCTTGCTGAGACCCCTGAACAACAGGAACATCAGACCGTAGATAATGATAAACGGCAGGATATATGCCAGAAAAATATCTATAATGGTGGTACTTGAATCCACTATCTCTTCGGAGAACTTTATGCCTTTCTCCGTAAGTCTGTTGACAAGTTCGGGATCGTATACCGCACCGGTATAGAAGGTCTGTTCATATCCATATGCCGATGACCTGTTCTTCGGCTTTATCACGAGCCTGTCACTTTTGATCAGAACCTCGCTGACATTGTCATTCTGGAGCATCGACAGGAAATTGTCGTATGTAATTTCCTGTACCGAATCCTTTGACATATTTTTCGTAAAATAACTGAAAAACATGACCATTACAAGCGTAACTATCAAACAGGCAAAAAATATCTTCCTGTTCTGCGGTGACTTGTTATTATTGTCGCCGCCGTTTCTGTTTTCATCCATATAAATTCCTCGTAACTATCAAACGAACTCGAAAGAAGGATCGTCCTCTTTTAAGAGCTCATCAATGTATTTCTGTGCGGGTGAAGGTGCATCCAGACATACGGCACCCATCATACCGGGGCCTGTATGTGCGCCGATGGCACATCCAAGGAAGGCCTTTACCACCTTCTTGATGCCATATTTTTCCTTAAGCTGCTTTATAAACTCATCATCGTCGTCGGAACAGTCTGCGTGAACCGAACCTATGATCTGATTCTCCAACTGATATCCGCGTTCTCCGATAACCTCTACCATTCTGGCAACAGCCTTTTTCCTGCCACGAACCTTCTGGAATACTTCAAGCTTACCCTCATCCGTAACCTCGATGATGGGCTTGATATCGAGAAGTCCGCCTGCGATAGCTGAAGTTCTGCTGATTCTTCCTCCCTTGTACAGATATTCCAGAGTATCAACCATGAAGATATGTTCCATATGATCGAAATGGAACCTGGCAGCTTCCATAACTTCTTCCTTTGAAGCACCCTTTGACTGCATATACAGAGCAAAGAATACACACATACCGAATCCGATAGCTGCACACTTCGAATCCATGATGTCAATTTTGAAGTCAGGATACTTCTCCAAAAGTTCCGTCTTTGCCAGGTTTGCGGCATTGAAGGTACCTGCTATACCTGTTGAGAAACAGAAGTAGAGCACTTCCTCTCCTGCCTTCGCATAAGGCTCAAAATTCTGATAAAACATATATTCATTGATATGGTAAGTAGTGACATTCTTGCCTGAACGAAGGATATCATAGAACTCATTCGGGAAAACGGTCTCGCCGTCAAAATAATCTTTTCCTTCAATAACAACCGGAGTAGGTATAACCCTCAGATTGTACTTGTCTATCACCCACTTGGGCATATCTGTTGCTGAATCCGTGATTATCGTATACTTAGTAGTTGCCATTTAACCATTTGCCTGCTCTTAAAGCCGCATCCTGCACATAAAGCAGGACATCCGTCTCTCTGCAGCAGTTATCCTTTCATATGATAGCATGAAGCATAAAGAACCCTCATTGCTCATAAAAACTCATCAATGAGCTTCTTTATATCACATACAGAAAAATTATACCACATATCTGTAAAAAAATAAAGAATTTTTTTAGAGGCATACGTTCGTCTCGAAAAAAAAGAAAAGGCGATATAAAATCGCCTTAATCTTCGTTAAACACCCAAAGTGCCGCTTCCCAATTCTTGAGTCCTAGCAAAAGCTAGGTGGGTGACCTCACTTAGACCGCTGCCTTCCACTCAATGGAGGCTTGGCATTAACCTAAAAATATTGGAATCCCTGTTTATTAATGTAGGTTCAAAAATAAAGGTTTGCGTACACCCCAGGAATCTTCTTTAACTATGTCTGAATTATACACCATTTACAAAAAAATTGCAAGTGCAAATTTAAAATTTATAAAAAATTAACAGTTAACTTACGCCGTAAGCCAGATTATCCACTTCAATGGCGTTCCTGCCGCTGTCTTTTGCTGCATACATAGCCTTCTCTGCTGAATCATAGAGATCGTAGTAGTCATTATCAACAGAAGGTACCGATGTCGCTACACCTATGCTAACAGTGACAAATCTGTTTTCTGCACCTCTCGCATGCGGGATCCGCTTCCTGTCCACAAGCTCTTTTATCTTCTCTGCAAGCTTCTGGTCGTCCCTGCCGTGACCGCCTTCCATACATACCAGGAACTTTCCGCCATCGAGGCGTGCCACGATGTCGGTATTCTTTACTACTGCAGATCTGATAAGTTCACCGATTATCATGATGAGATCGTCACCGCGCTTGGTACCGTGCTCCATGTTATAAAGCTGAAGCTGGTCGATATCTATCATAAGAACCGTAAATCTCTTCTTGTTCTTTATGCAGGGCATGATGGACATATATGCTCTGCGTTCAAGGCCCTTCCTGTTGAGGAGCCCTGTCATCTTGTCTATCTCTATCTTGCCGTCGCTATCCTTTACTCTCTCTTTGAGCTTTATGTGTTCCTTGGTCTGTGTAAAGAGATATCTCGACATAGCGAACAGCATAACATTCATAACTACTATATTAAATACTTCAAATCCGTTGGTTCCGAATACTCCGAACAGGAACACCATATATACCAGTTCAGCTGCCAGACCATACACCATCTCATATGTCTCAAGTGCCGGAACCAGCATCAGGACTATGAGCATCACGCAATAAAATGTGATACCGCTTCCTGCCATTTTGTTGGCATATATCAAAACGAACGAGAAAAATTCAAACAACATCCAGAAACATCTGTATAACCATACATGCTGTCCTGCCGCATGGCTCTTCAATACCAGGTAGGAC
>JAEEKN010000124.1 GCA_016282435.1 Lachnospiraceae bacterium
CGGCCATATAGGATTATCATATTCTTCCGGAGGTATCATTACAGAAGGATCCATTGCTGCCAGCTCATACAGGTTTCTTGGATTCTGCTTCAGATAATAGCATAGGAAATCCTCGTCCTCATAATAAATATGAAGCTCATTAGGATACATAGCATTGAATTTCTGACACCATACATACATTTTGGAATTAAGTATTATTTTCTGCCACTGAACAGCGTAAACATCTATTGACAGAGGAAATTTTCCAAAATATACATTTGCCATACTTTCACTGATCTGCCTTTTTGTAAAGTTTGTTCCAACACTTTCATCCAGCCCGTAATAATATCGATCGCGATCGGCCAGCCAGTCCGGACCGTCAAATACATTATAATGATATCTGACAAGCGGATTTTTTTCAATATATATAAATATATAATTTGTAGGAAGCGTATAGCTTATCTCCTCTGATTCATTTATGAACTGTATCAGCTCTTCATGAAAACCATGTCCTATTATCTGGTATAGCTCATCGGTAGATGAAACTATGGTATATGAATCCTTAGGCAGTGTCTTTACAATCTGTTCGGTTACCATAACGGTACTGTTAAATCTTGTAACCTCGTATGCAAGATACCCATGGAACATACCCTGAGTCCTTACAAATATGTAAGAGCCTGCAAGCAACACTGTAGCCACAGCCCAGGATATTTTCTCGTTTATCTTTGAAAGTATAAAATGCAGTACAAGATCAACCGGCACAAGCAATGTGGCGGTTCCCATCATTATAGCAAATGTACATACACGATACGGTTCAATGATAATAGGTAATCCCAGCGCATGCATCGAATAAGAAAAGCAAACCCAAAAAGACATTAATGAAATTATTGCATACCCGGAGAAATCCGTTCTTCCGTCATTTTCAATATGCTTGACATGCCGGTATATGACACCAGTCAGAGATGATACAAGCCATATGACTATAGCCAGAGCCGAACAGATTAAAACCGAGTCCTTTCTGTAGTCATGCATAGTCTCATAACCTGTTTTTTTGATTACTTCCCATTTATATCTTATCGTTTCAAGTAACCCGACAGGTTGTTTCGAAAAGTCAAATTCTTCAAGAACCTCCTGTGAATACCTTACTTCAGTTCTGTCCGCTGTATAGACAGTGTTTCCGACTTCTGCATCCAATACATAAGTACCTTCTTCACCATTTTCATCAGATTCCGTTCCCGAATTCGGCATAAACAAGCTTAAAGCCCAATACAGTGAACCCTGCAGATGTATTCCGCACAAAAAACAAACCGCCATAGGCCCAACCGACAAAAATAGTCCCATACCTATCGCGCCCAAAAGCGGAACAAATTTTCTTGAAAAAACCTTCACAAACAAAACCATGGCGACGCCGACACATAAGAAAAACGCCAGTATTGTTGCATAAAAATGTATTATTACCGTATCTGCCAATGCCAAGGTAAAGATCAGAAGATTTTCGTCTTTTAAGCACAGCGGTAACTTAAACCATTTCTTTTTACCCTGAGGGACAACAACGCCGCTTTCCTTTGCTTTTTCGAGCGCCTTTTTCCCTAACGGGATTTTGCTCTTTAAAAATTTTATTAGGAACGCAGCACACAACAATGTCTGCGGATACGCAAACTCCAAAGGCAGAGCCCATTGCACTCTGCAGACTCCCAGCAGTGCCTCAAAATTGTTTATATCAAGTATAAAAAACAGCAATAACGCAATATAGGAAGAATACTTCCATTTAAACATTTCCTTAAACAGTACAATTGCCGAAATGAAGGAAATCAGAGTCATGGCACAGCCGCCTAAAGCTATCACACTGTATAAGGGAATATTAAAAAGAGTGGCCTGGGAATATAGGAACATATGCATTCCTTCAGGGTAGATACCGCTGTAAAATATGGTACCATCAGTAAGATAATACGTCCATTGATAATGCACAGGCATATCGGGGCAGCCCAAAGAATAGTCCTGCAAACCCGTACACGAAAAATACAGAACCCCAAAAAGGACAATTATGCTCAATACGATATAATCAAACCATCTTCCCTTCATAAAAAGAAGAAAGCTTTTAAAAGTTTCTTTTATTTTTTTTCCTATAAAGGAAAAGAGATCCGAAAATAAGCTTCTCGGCCCGTATGTCCCCGCTATGAAATTCTTAAACCTTTTTTTTGTAAGCGCACTGATCCTCTTATCCTTAAACAGAAAAAACAAAAAGGTGCCGTAAAACAGGAATGAATAAAGCCCTTGGGTAAGAATGCCCAATAAACCCAGGGTTATACAGACTGCATGTATGATCACGATCATGACCACAGCACCGAAAGCAAACCTGTAAGTCCTGGATTTATTCTTCAAATGCTTCTTAAATACCACAGAAGGCCATATAAACATTATGAATATTATGGATATTATAACCCATATATATTGAAGTACCCAATAAAATGTATCCACAATTCCTCCAAGCCAAGGGGATTATTCATCCCTAAATATTTATTTCCCCTATAAAGCA
>JAEEKN010000125.1 GCA_016282435.1 Lachnospiraceae bacterium
CTTGATGTGATAATGCTCGGCGTATCCATTTACGGATACTATAACTTTAGTTCCCAGGAGGATGAACTACTCGTCCGAGTACTGAGCGGACAGTCACTCGATCCGCTCATATTCTTGAGTTCTTCACTCTTCATTCTGGGTGCGGGACTGTTCTCTTTGAGAATACATTCACTTCTTGTAAGAGTCCTCTACGGTGTGGGCAAGAATAAATGGAAGCCTGCGAGCTATACTTCGTTCCTTCAGTTGATCCGTACGGGAAGCAAGCAGGCATTCATCATGGTATTCCTGGTACTTACCGTAGCATTCGGTATGTTCAATACCACTATTGCGAGAACCATCCTGGCAAATGCCGAGAAAAACAACGATTATAACATCGGTGCCGATGTAGTACTTAAGGAGTTCTGGAAGAACAATGCGGTATATGCCGCTCACGATCCTTCACAGCAGGTAGAACTTTCGTACACGGAACCCGATTCAGGAAAATACAACGATCTTCCCGGCGTAAAGTCCATGGCTAAGGTATTTAAGTCGGAGAATACCATCGTTGCTACAGGCAAAGACGAAAAAGCTGTGACACTTCTCGGAATCAACACAAAGGATTTCGGAGAGACCACAAGGCTCGACAGGAATTTACTGAAATATAATTACAGGGAATATCTGAATGTCCTTTCAAAGAATTCGGATGCCGTACTTGTATCAGCAAACTTCAGGGACAAGCTCGGACTTAAGCTCGGAGATCAGATCACCTATACCGTAACCGACGATATAAAGACCGGCAGCGGAACAGGTATCATCTACGGATTCTTTGAGTACTGGCCCGGATATCAGAAGAATAAAGTCATCATCTCTTCAGACGGCACATCGAAGAACGAAGAGCAGTACATGGTAGTGGCACATCTCTCCGCAGTTCAGGAAAAAGTAGGTGTGTTGCCTTATGAGATATGGATCAACATGGACGGCAATACCGAGAGCGTATATTCGTTCATAAAGGATAAAAATATCCAGCTTACCAAATTCATAGATGCTGTTGAGAACAAAGAAGCCATCAGCCGTGAAGCTTTGTTCCAGGGTACCAACGGTATCCTTACCATGAGCTTTATCACCATACTTCTGATCTGCGGCATCGGATATCTGATCTACTGGACATTGTCCATACGCTCCAGAGAATTGCTCTTTGGTATCTTCAGAGCTATGGGTATGGGCAAAAACGAGATTATACACATGCTTGTAAACGAACAGGTACTGACCGGTGTGGTAGCCATAGGCTTCGGCCTGATCATAGGTTTTGTATCGTCCAGACTGTTCGTGCCTATCATCCAGATAGCATACTCGGCTACAGACAGGTCGCTTCCTCTTGAACTTATCACGAGGAATTCGGATGTGGCCAGACTGCTCATCATTATAGGACTTGTATTTGCGGCATGTCTCACTGTTCTTATCAGACAGGTATACAGTATGAAGATTTCACAGGCATTGAAGCTTGGAGAGGATTAAGTTTTATGAAATATATAATCGAGACAAAAGACATCGACAGGAACTTCCCTATAGCCGGACGCGAACCTATAAAGGTTTTAAAGAAGGTGAGCGTCCAGATACCGGAAAAAAGCCTGACAATCCTTAGAGGTCCTTCAGGATCGGGTAAAACCACGCTTATGAATATCATAGGCGCGCTGGATACTCCTACCGCGGGCAAGGTTTTCTTCGACGGTCAGGAGATATCGGCCATGTCCGATACCGGAAGAGAAAAGCTCAGACGTAAAAATGTCGGATTCGTATTCCAGTCGGTTTCACTCATACCGATGATGACAGTGTATGAGAATGTAGAGTTCAGCCTTCGTCTTTCGGGTTTTGAAGGTGACAGGAAGGCGAGAGTTCATCAGTGTTTGAAAATGGTTGGTCTTCAGAATCGTGCGGATCATATGCCCCAGGAGCTTTCGGGTGGTGAGCAGCAGCGTGTGGCTATAGCCCGTGCCATAGCACACAGACCCCGCGTGGTATTTGCGGACGAACCTACAGCAGAGCTCGACAGCCAGACAGCCATCACGGTAGTTAACATTTTCAAAAAGCTGGTAGCCGAAGAGGGTGTTACCATAGTCATGACCACACATGATGTCGGACTTATGGATGCCGGAGATACGGTTTACACCATAGAAGACGGTGCTGTAGCAAACTGCGTGGTAAATGCCACACGAGAGATTTAACAAAACCGTTCAGGGTCCCGGAAGGACCGACAGACTGATAAACATACCCGGGAGGCACAAATGGGAAAGCCCGATAAAATGAACAAAAACATAAAAGATACAAATGAAGAAGTAAAGGACATACAGGACACATCTGCTGAAGAAGTTAAAGAGGGTAGTGCCGAGTCCATGTCAGCCATTACCTCCGATATGGCGAATGAGGCAACGGACAATGACCTCATCTCGGGAGATAATGCTCCCATGGTACTGGCAGAGAACCTGGTAAAAATCTATAAAACATCCGAACTTGAGGTTCTGGCTCTTCAGGGACTGGACTTAAGGGTTGAGCGCGGAGAACTTACCGCCATTATCGGAAACAGCGGTTCCGGTAAGTCCACATTTCTGAACATGCTCGGCGGACTCGATGAGCCGAGTGCCGGAAAACTGTTCGTAGACGGCAAGAACCTTTTTAAGCTCACAAACAAAGAGAAAGTCTTATATAAAAGAGATACCGTAGGGTTTGTATGGCAGAACAACGGAAGAAACCTGCTTCCTTTCATGAACGCCATGGAGAATATCATGACTCCCATGCACCTTACGAGCGATAAAAACAAAAAGGAGAGGGCTCTGGAGCTTCTGGACCTTGTCGGAATGTCACACAGAAAATACAGCAGGATGAACCAGCTCTCCGGTGGTGAACAGCAGCGTATAGCCATAGCCATAGCGCTTGCCAACAGGCCGAAGCTGCTTTTGGCCGATGAGCCCACGGGTTCTGTCGACAGAAAAACTGCGGATTACATTTTCGATCTCTTCAAGAGACTGAACACCGAATACCACCAGACCATCATCATAGTAACGCATGATGTGGAACTTTCGAAGAAGGTAGCGAGAGTTGTAGCCATCAGGGATGGAAAGATAAGCAGCGAGAGAATCCTTAAAGAGCACTACAGCAATCTCGGTAACGGTGAGATCAACTGGATGGAAGAGGAGACTCAGGACGAGTTCTCTATCGTAGACCGTGCCGGACGTATCCAGATACCCAGGAATATGCTGGATTCACTGGAGCTTAAGGGCAACAAGATAAAGGTAACGATCGAGGATAAGACCATCATGCTTCAGAACCCCGAAGAAAAAATTTAAAAATATATTTGACATTTTTGATTTATATGTTATAATAGCCTATGTGTGTGAATTTTGGACGGAAACATTCAAGGAAGAAATTCCCGAATAAAGTTTTAAGGAGGTGTGAAGAATGGGAGCTATTTGCCCGAAAAACAGAACTTCTAAGGCCAGAAGAGACAGCCGTCGTGCTAATTGGAAGATGACTGCTCCGAACCTTGTAAAGTGCAGCAAGTGTGGTGCGCTTATGATGCCTCACAGAGTATGCAAGGCTTGTGGATCATATAACAAGAAGGAGATCATCCCTCAGGAAGCATAATGTCAGAAGAGCATATGCCGGGTTTAAACCCGGCACTTTTGCTTTATTGCGTCTATAGTGGAATGGATACCACGCAAGCTTCCGAAGCTTGTACTATGGGTTCGAATCCCATTAGACGCGTCAGCGGATTACTATACGGATAGTAATCCGTTTTTTTATTTTTCCCTTGCCTCTTTTTGTCGTTTATGGTAATATTATAAGATAGGATTAGAAGACATTCTGGAAGGCAATTCGGAGGAGGAATTATGGTTGGTAAATTTTTTGCGGCTGGATTCTTAGATCTTCCCAAGCCGGTAATAGTTACTATTACATTAAGTGTCCTTGCGGTCGTGATGCTGGGAGTATTTGTTTTCTATATGTGGAGCAACCAGGAGAGGTCTGCTGAGATAGCCCGTGAAGTACAGCATATCACGAACGAGATAGGAGCGGGCATAGTAGATTTTATAGGCGGTAATGACGGCTATATCACATACGGCAGCAAGGGATTCTATACATTTCTGGGTTTTTCACCCGAAGAAGTAAAAGAGAAGTATTCGAACGGATTCTATAATCTGTTGGAGGATCCCTATTCGGATCTTTTCCGCAAAGCAAAGATAGATGCTTCGTTTAAGATAAAAGAAGAGATGAAGATTCAGACAAAGTGGGGTTCGAAATGGGTCATCATCTCGGGTAATGCCGTTCAGAGAAAAAAGGTTTACACCGTTTCCGTAGTCATAGTCGATATCACGAATGAGAAGCTCCTGAACGAACAGGTAGCTGTTCAGGAGGAAAGATACAGACTGGTAACGGAACTTTCGAACGACGTTATATTTGATTATGTCTTGGAAGACGATCAGCTCATCATGTCTGAGAACTATAGCAATTTCTATTCCGGAAATACAGTGATACCTGATTTTATCAGGGGACAGCACTGGAACGATCCTTTTGTATCCCAGGATGATTCGGAGAAGTTTGCGGAACTTTTCAGAATTCTTATTTCGAAGGGCGAGAATGTTGACGAACAGCTCCGCATCAAGAATCTGAACAATACTTATGTATGGTGCAGAATGATAGGTATGCCCGTAAAGGATCAGGAAGGACATATCAAGGAAGTTATAGGAAAGATCATCAACATCGATCTGCATAAGAAGGAACTGGCTCGTCTGGAGACGAAGGCCATGAGGGATCCTCTGACAGGAGCTCTCAACAAAGAGTACACGAAGGTGTTCATCGAAAGATATATGGAAGAGAATCCTGACAAGAACGGTATGCTCTTTGTAGTGGATATCGATAAGTTCAAGGAAGTAAACGATAACTACGGACATCTGGCAGGCGATAATATCATCATCGAGGTGGTAAAGGCTATTCAGAAGTCCTTCCGTTCGAGCGATATAGTCGGACGTATCGGCGGCGACGAATTCGTAGTATTCGCATGCAACGTTCAGAAGAAGGAAGACCAGATAAAGCAGGCACAGAAGCTCCACGGAGTCTTAAGGCTTCCTGTTGAGTTTAACGGTCAGGTTATCAAAAAATCTGCCAGTATCGGTGTTGCGATGTTCCCGGATCACGGAACTTCTTACGAGAGGCTGGTTGAATGTGCCGATAAAGCCCTGTATGCAGTAAAGGGCGGCGGAAGAGACGCATTCATTATTTACGACGAGTCATTTGAACGTGTAAAGAGGGAATAGTACGGATGAACAGGATATATCTGGATAATGCCGCCACTACACGCATGGATGAAAGAGTTCTGGAAGCCATGATGCCCTACATGACCGATGCGTACGGGAATGCCGGCGGAAAGTATTCTTTGGGATATGAGGCGAGACGCGCGGTAAATGAAGCCCGGAAAAAAGCTGCAGCGCTGATAGGCGCGGAACCGGATGAGATATTTTTTACATCCGGAGGTACCGAGAGTAACAATACGGTGATAAACAGCTTCCTCGGTGATGGCGGAGCTCAAATGATTATTTCTACAGAAGTAGAACATGATTCCGTCTTAAACTCCATAAAGCAGGCTTCAAAGAAAAATATAACGACTCATCTCCTAAAGCCGGATATTAAGGGAAGCATACACCCTGAGGAACTGAGAGATTTTCTGGATAAAGGCACTTCTCACAGGAAAAGGTCCGATGTAAAAAAGGATCTGATCTCCGTGATGATGGTGAATAACGAACTCGGAACCGAAGAACCGGTAGAAGAACTGGCGCACATAGCTCATGAGTACGGATTCCTGTTCCATACCGATGCGGTACAGGCAGCCGGGCACATGATGATAAATGTAAAAAAGCTGGATGTAGATTTCTTAAGTATCAGCGGACACAAGCTGTACGGACCGAAAGGAACAGGCTTTTTATACGTAAAGCGCGGAACTCCTTTTAGACCTCTGATATTCGGAGGAGGACAGGAGATGGGGATGCGCTCCGGTACCGAAAACGTGGCGGGAATTGCAGGTCTTGGTGTGGCCTGCGAACTGGCTTTTCGAGAAAATGAAAAAAACAGGGGTATGGAGGCTGCACTTGGAAAGTTTTTAAAGAACAAGCTGCAGGAAAATATACCCGATACATCGATAAACGGAGAAAGTGACAGGATTGTAAACGTATCTTTTGCGGGGATAAACGGTACATCCCTTATGCTGAGGCTCGATATGGAAGGAATATGTGTTTCCACCGGCTCGGCCTGCAGTTCGGGGCTTGATGAACGCTCGCATGTGCTGACGGCTTTGGGGCTGTCACCTGAGAGATGTGATTCTTCGATAAGGATCAGCATCGGGAAGTACAATACTAAAAATGAGATGGAACGGACCTGTGAATGTATAGAAAGACTGGTAGCTGAATTAAGACAGTTATCACAAACATAATCAAATTACAATGTAAAGTATGGGGAATGGGGGATACATATGATAAAATACGACATTCATCTTCACTCTGATTTTTCTACGGATTCGGGAGAGAATCAGGAAAGAATTATCGAGACGGCTATAAAGAAGGGGCTGAACGGTCTGTGTTTTACGGATCATATGGATCTCTATTTTCCGGTGGAATGCTCCGAAAAATCCGGTGGTGACTTTACCTTTGATCTGGACGAATACTTTGACCATATTTCAAAGTTAAAGGATCTCTATTTCGAAAGAGCCGATATCAGGATAGGTATCGAGCTGGGATTCCGTAACGAGTCCGAATTAAAGGATAAGTGTATAAAAGAATACAACGAGATGATATCAAAATATCCTTTTGATTTTGTCATAGGGTCTACACATTGTTTGGAGAATATCGATCCTTACTGGGAGGAGTACTGGAATGGAAGGACGGCAGAAGAAGGTCTTGGCAGATATTTTGATGCCATTGATAAAAACGTTACTGATTATGATTGTTTTGATTCCCTGGGTCATCTTGACTATCTTGTTCGCTATGTCTCGGCGGAAGCATGCATGAAGAGTGTGGAAGTGAGGGAACTGGACAGCGTTCTGGAGAATGCGGCTGCGGCCGAAAAAGGCACAAATCTGTACAGCCCCACGAATTTAAAAAGACTTTACGGAAGGCTCATCTATAAGCCTGAGGATTTTCAGGATTATATAGACAGCATATTAAAAAAGATTATAGATAAAGGAAAAGCTCTCGAAGTAAATACGGCAGGACTTAAGTACGGATTGGGATTTGCACATCCCAAAAAAGAAATACTTAAAAGATACAGAGAGCTCGGAGGAGAACTTATAACCATAGGCTCGGATGCTCATATCGCTACACATATCGCATATGATTTCGATACGGTATGTGATGAGCTCAAAGACCTCGGATATAAGTATTACTTCGTGTACAGGGACAGAAAACCTGACGGATTATTACTGTAATATGAGGAATTACCCAAATGGCATTTGACGGAATAGTAATAGCAAATATAGTCCGTGATATGAAAGAAAAACTCGTAGGCGGCAGAATCCTAAAGATCCAGCAGCCCGAGAAGGACGAGCTCATTATCACGATAAAGAACTACGATCAGTACAGATTGTTTATCTCGGCTGACGCAAGTCTTCCGCTTATATATCTCAGCTCGTCCAAAAAAGAAGCTCCGATAACGGCACCGAATTTTTGCATGCTGCTGAGGAAATATATCGGAACAGCCAGAATAGTTGATATTTACCAGCCCGATCTCGAGAGGGTGGTCGTTATAGAACTCGAACATCTCGACGAGATGGGAGATGTATGTAAGAAGAAGCTCATAGTGGAGATCATGGGCAAGCACAGTAACATCATCTTCTGTGGTGAAGAGGACGGAAAACTGAAGATAGTTGACAGCATCAAGCATGTATCTGCTGCCATGAGTTCCGTGAGGGAAGTTCTTCCGGGCAGGGAATACTTTATACCCCGTCAGGAGAACAAGATAAATCCCCTGACCGCTACGGAAGAAGATTTTGTGAGACTTATAGGGAATTATCCGGATAAACTTGGAAAAGCTATCTATATGAGCTTTACGGGATTCAGTCCCCTGATGGCAAATGAGATAGTATTTAGAGCCGGATTTGACGGAGAGACCAACGCCAAAGATCTCGACAGGGATCTGCTTTTACATCTGTTTAAGAGATTTGAAGAAGTGGTGGAAGATGTAAAAAACGGAGAGTTCGTTCCGTGTATCTGTTCTGACTCGGCTCCCGTGGATTTTGCGTCGGTGAAGCTCACCGTATACGCCGATACTCCGGGCATGACCGTAGAGGAGTACGATAGCATAAGTCATGTTTTGGAGGACTACTACGCAAAGAAGAATGTCATAACCAATATTCGCCAGAAGTCTTCGGATCTTCGCAGAGTAGTTGGTAATGCCATAGAGAGAACCGTAAAAAAGCTTGAGCTTCAAAAGAAGCAGTTAGCTGATACCGAAAAAAGAGATAAATATAAGCTTTACGGAGAACTGCTCACCACATACGGTTACGGTCTGGAAGAGGGTATAAAGGAATGTACCTTAAATAACTTCTATACAGGGGAAGATATGAGAGTTCCGCTCGATCCCGACATAAGCCCTCTCGATAACGCCAAAAAGTATTTCGAAAAATACGCAAAACTAAAGAGGACATACGAAGCGGTATCGGTTCAGGTAAAAACCAGCGAGGAGGAACTCGAGCACCTCGAATCGGTGAATATCTCGTTAAACATAGCGGATTGCAACGAAGATCTTGAGACCATAAAAAAAGAGCTTATAGAGTGCGGATATGTCAAAGGTCATTTCGGACACGGAAACGCTCTGGGTAAAAACGGTTCCAAGAACGGCAAAAACATAAACAAAAACGCCGGCAGCCGTGAGAAGTCGAAGCCTCTGCACTACGTGACAGAGGAAGGATTCCACATTTATGTCGGAAAAAACAACTATCAGAATGATGAGCTGACATTTAAGGTGGCAAACGGGGGAGACTGGTGGTTCCATGCAAAGAAAAACGCCGGATCCCATGTGATAGTTAAAACCGAAGGCAGGGAAATGCCGGACAGGGTGTTTGAGCAGGCAGCCGCACTTGCGGCATATTATTCGAAATCGGCTGAAAATACAAAGACAGATGTGGACTATCTTCAGAGAAAAGACGTGAAAAAGCCGAACGGAGCTAAACCCGGATTTGTTGTGTATTATACCAACTATTCGATGACGGTGGTTCCAAAGATAGATGGGCTTACACTCATATCGTGATAAGGCCGATCCGATGTCATCCTGAACGGAGTGAAGGATCTTTAAAATAAATTATATCCTTGGAGAATTAGGAAATGATAGACAAGCTTGAGAAGAAATTCGGCAAGTATGCCATAAGAGGACTTATGAAATATCTCATAATCCTTTATGCCGCAGGCTTTATTATAAATGCTATAAATCCGGATCTGTATGGGACATGGCTTATGCTGGATATAGATAAGCTGCTGGAAGGTCAGGTATGGAGGATTATCACCTTTATCATCCAGCCCGTGGATACAAACAATATATTCAGGATACTCCTTACTTTATATGTCAACTTCCTGTTCGGAATGATGCTTGAAAGCATGTGGGGAAGCTTCCGGTTTAATCTCTATTATTTTTCGGGAATTTTCTTTAATGCGCTGGCTATAGTTGCGATTTATATTTTTACATACTGTGTTCTGGGCAGCGGTATCAGCTATCCCCTGGATCTGACGTATCTGAACCTTACCCTATTCCTTGCTTTTGCGGTTACTTTCCCGGAGCAGAGGTTCGGTTTCGGTGGGAACGGCATCAGCATGTTTATGATCGTCTATCTGATGGCGGTTGCTCTCGATGTGGCACAAGCATTTGCTGTTAGCCCCTATTCAGGCATCGTTACGTTATTTACGAATCTGGTATGGGTTGCTATTTTCTGCCTGTCTCCCAAGGGCAAGTATCTGGCACTTGGCTACCTCGTACTTATTGGTGTTGAGGTATTCCAGGCATTTATGTCGGGATGGATCCTCGGAGTTATCGTGCTCATCGCGATTGTTTTCTCAATGTTCAATTTCCTGATTTTCTTTATCTCATTAAAGAAAAAAGGTTTTGCCCCGAACAATCCCGCACGCCGCATGTTCCAGCAGAGCATGCGTCAGCAGGCCGCACGTCACAGCGCACCCAGGGGAGATGTAAATCGTGGCAAGATTATAAATATTTACAAACCATCTGATTCTAAAACTATGCATAAGTGTGCTATATGCGGCAGGACCGAGAAGGATGACGATTCTCTCGAATTCAGATTCTGCAGCAAATGCAACGGAAGCTATGAATATTGCAGCGACCATCTGTACACTCATGAACATAAAACCTGACGGGCGGTAGAAAAATGCTGTTAAAAGATTTAAAGCTGATCTTCAGCGATAAAAAAATGATAATCCTGCTTATAGCATTGCTTGTCCTGTCTGCAGTCGGAGTTCTTTTCTGTGTAAAGGAATCCACGGGACCGGCCATCAAATTCGGAATAGCAGATGAGGACCAGACAGAATATTCGGGATTACTCGTTACATATTTTGATGAGAACGAAGTGTTCAGTTCCTACTTTCAGGTTATCCGCGGAACTGCGGATGAACTATCAGGCATGTTTGACCGTGGGGAACTCGACATGTATATCGTGATCCCGAAGGACTTTACAGAGAATCTGTCCGATATCATAAACATGCCCATAGAAGGCAGGATAAACAGTTCTGACAGGACCAAAGCTGTCATGCTTACAAACCTTATAAACGCATATTCGACATATATATCCTCTGTAGAGATGAACTGCCAGGGTATCGTTGATATCATGCGTGAGGAGGGATATGATTCCGCAAAGATCACCGAGGTGAACAGAAGCGTATCGTTTGAACTTTTGTTTACGGCTCTCGGCAAGGATTCGTTCTTTAAGAGACAGAATATAGAAAGATTTGAAGGAATCTCACTCATCAATTATTATGTATATGCCGGGATGATAGTCATTATCATGTACGCCGGGCTTCTTGCCGGTCTTAAGACCTTAAAGGAAAGACTCGGAAAAGTAGGAGACAGGCTCGTTTCAGCAGGTATAGGAAAAGCACGTATATTTGCATCGGGACTTTTTGCATTCCTTATCGTATACGGTTTTATCATGCTGATCGCGGTGGGAGTCATATCCATTTTCGGAGACCTGAATATTCCGGCTGCTGCCGTATTCTTTATATTCTCGGCTATCGTTGTTGCATGCGTGCTTTTTATGATCATAGCGAGATTCGTGAACTCGGTATCCGGATATATGGTGCTCGGAAATATGCTGATACTTTTTATGACCATAGCCGGAGGCGGCATCATACCAGTTATGTATCTGCCCGAGGGAGTGGTTTCGGTGGCACGGTTTACTCCGACATACTGGTTTATAAAACTGATACTTAAGGCAGGAGCTTAAAGATGAGCAGGTTTGTACTCAGATTAAAAATATGCTTAAAAGACAGGACTGCCGGTATATGTTATCTGATCTCGGCGATAGTGATGCTGGCGCTACTTTTAAGTCTTGACAGTGCGGGCGAAGAGAGAAGTGCCATACCTGTCGGTGTTGTGGTAAATGATGACAGCCCCGAGGCCCGGAACTTTGTCGAAGGGATGAAGAATACCCCGTCCGTATATGTGAATGAAGGCAGTCTCGAAGAATTAAAAGAAAAACTGCTGGACGGTTTACTGAACTGCATATTTGTTATAGATGAAGGATTCGGTGAAAAAATCAGGATGGGTTTCCCTGATGAGATCATTACGGTCATATCCGGTGAAGATGACAGAATGAGTGTTATCTTAAGTGATATCACTGCCGGTAACATGATCTATGATATATGCGTGAATAAAACATATAAGGCATATCTGGCTTTAGGTGCTGAAAACAAAAAGTCCAGGGATGAGTTCATGAAGAGCATGGATAAGGAAAAAGAAGACTCTTCGTATGACTTTACCTTTGATGTGAAATATGAAAATGTTTCATCAAAAAAGCTTGAAGAAAAACAGATTACAAACGGTATGATATACAAACAGATGATAGCAGGAATGCTGGCCATGCTTCTGTGTCTTATAGCATTTGTTTCCTGCAACTGTTTCTGTCTCGAATACGAATCCGGTATCGCGACCAGGTTAAAAGAAATACCCGGAAAAAGAGTTTCTTTCGAAATTATGGACTTTTTGGGAATTTTCGTGTATACTTTACCATTGAGCCTGGTAGCAGGATTTTTACTGTCGGATATCAAGGGTGTGATATGCAGTATAGTGTATCTGCTCGTTATGTGCATACTCTGTACTTTTGTATCAAAACTGATAAAAAGGACGGAATCATATCAGATCGCGGGAGCGGTACTGGTCATAGGACTCGGCGTTCTGGGATTTGTCAGTGTATTTTCGGGAATTATCGGCGGGCCTGAATTCTTAAAATATACGCCCAATGCATTTTATATAAATCTTCTGGTCTGACTCAGGGAAGGAGCATATTTTGAACAATCAGCTTGAAAAATGCTATTTTGAACTTGCAATCACCGAACTTGCGATGGAGTATTACTCCTTGAACGAGAGAGAAAAAGAACTCGGTGATGTAATAAAAGAAGAAAAGGCGTGTCAGTTTAGGGATAGGCTTACAAAAATTGTTGAATCGATATTTGATTCGGATTATGATGCAGTGGAGCTGTCAAAAAATGCCGGTGGATTAAGAGAAGAGATAAAAGCTCAGGTAGAATCCCTCGTGAGAAAAATAGACCGGCTGGAACTTGAGAAATATGTGGACCAAAGACAGGAAAACGTGAGCGAAGCTTACGACTACGCAAATGATGATGAAGCGGCAAAAGCTGTGCTTCGCAGTGTTTTCGGAGTAAATGACAACAATCTGATAAACGAAAGAATTAAAATGGCCGTTTATGAGCTTCCTGTCCGTATGACAAAAGTGAGATTCTTCGATATATTAAAGAATTCACTTAAAGTGTATATAGGACTCAGCGGTGATGTACTTGACAAAATGATCTATCTTCTCGAAAGTTCATCGGGACTTGCGGGAGACGCGGAGTTTGGCAATGAAGATCTTCACACGTTTGATAAGGAATCGCTCGAAGCAAAATATGATTATTTAAATGATCTCGCCGGTATCTGCAATTATTTATGTGTTATCGGAAAGTGCAGCGACGAGGTACGTGGTGCTGACAGCGAACGTACCGGCAGCCTGATAAATCTGATAAAGGCAGCATCCGAACTGGGAGAAGAGTCGAACGCAAAAACAGCCGAGAAGATTCTGACTGAACTAGAAGGACGTCTTGAGGAGCTGTCCGAGAAAAAACTTGTACTCGAAGCGCGTCTTGAAGGATATCTCGAATCAAATAAAAAGCCCGATGAAGAAGCTGTAAAGCTTGAAAGTATGAAAAGGCTGTTATCCTCATCCGTATATGCTGATATCGGAGAAGGGTTTGAGGAAAATGTCGACGAGGCACGGGTAGAAAAGAAATATGAGGAACTCGCAGCAAAGCTTGACGAAGCATTTAAGAACGGAACCAAGGCACTGAATCACGCGAGACAGGCAGCGGTTCTCTCGACACTTCCCGTATTTTTCAATTCACACAACGAAGTCATGGAATATGTGAGAAAGTCCCTTTCGTCCTGCAGCAATATTCATGAAAAGAATGTGGCGGTAGCAAAAATACTGGCGTTGGAATTCTGATCACTTACAATAGAGGTGGAATCAATTGATAGTCTGGAGCAAAAAGCTGTTTACTTCTGACAGTATAAACGAGAAAAAACTGAAAAAAATAAAGAAGAAACTGCTTAAACCTGACAAGATCAGGTTTGGAGCACATCTTATCACGCTCAATACAAACGGTTCCGACCTGTTTGATATATACAGTATCATGTTTTTCCCTGCCAGGCACTTTAAAAAAGATGAATATGATGCTAAAATCATAGGAGTGGCAGGCGGAGGAAAAGAAGCGCAGGAACTTGCGGGTGAGATTATCACGAAGTTTATGGAGGAAGGAATTGAACTGTCGCCGGAGGGCGCAAAGGAATATTTTAACGAATAGGAGTAGGGAGTAAGCATGCTTTCGGTTATTCTTACAATTTTGAAAATTATAGGAATAGTTTTAGCAGTACTAATCGGATTAGTATTGCTGATTGTCGTGCTTGTAGGTTTTGTCCCCATAAGATATAAAGGTGATGCGGAGTATCCTGTAAAAGGAGATATGAATGAAGAGGTTGTGAGCCGCCGAAAACGTGATGTTCTGATGAATAAAGTAAAAGCCTCGGATGAAAAAGAAGACGGCGATGAATACGGTGAAGATAAAAAAGAATTACCGCTAAAAGCCGGAGTTGTAGTATCGTGGCTCCTTCACATAGTTCATATCAGTGTTAAACTTGACAGTACGGGAATGTTGATTTCAGCACGGCTTTTCGGAATATTTAAGCTCTATTCGAATGATCCCGAAACAGTAAAAAAGAAGGAAGAAAAGCAGAAGAAAAAAGAAGAAAAACAGAAGAAAGAGGAAAAAGAAAAATTAAAAGAAGCAAAGAAAAAGAAAAAAGAAAATGATATTGAAACGGAAATTGAAAAACCGGATGATGAAATAAAAGAAAATAAAGACGAGAAAATTAAATCAGAAAATAAAGAAACAGAAAAAGATAAGGACGAAGAGAAAAAAGAAAATAAGGAAAAAGATAATAAAGAAAAATCGGATACGGAAAAAACAGAAGATTCCGAAAATGATGAAATAGATGATTTCGATCTTGATGATGAATCTGAAGAAAAAGAATCCGAAGAAAAAGGAATATTTACAAAAATAGCAGGTATCCCGAAAAAGATAAAAGAAAAGATCAACGGGATCCGTGAGAAATTTAAGAATATAAAAGATAAGATTTCA
>JAEEKN010000126.1 GCA_016282435.1 Lachnospiraceae bacterium
GATTCTTGCTGGAGCTGTATATCATCTGGAGTATAGTGTCCGCTATAGGATTCTCAGGATTGTTTGAAGGTCCGTCAGCGAGCATTTGACAGAATCCGGTTCTGGTTGTATCATTTTCTTCTGATTCCGTACCTTCTGAATTCCCGGACACTTCCAACAATTCTCTTTCTATTTCACGTTCTTTGAATTTATATATATTATAATCTTCTACAAGCTTTTCGGTAGTCATGGTCCACATCTGAAGGAATATGGCTGTGAGACCGAACACGCCGTCTCCTTCAATCCTAACACCGTTGTCCTTCCATATACCGAAACGCTCTACTTCGTTTACATATTCATCAGCCAGGTTAAAGCCGCCCGTATAGCCAACTTTACCGTCTATGACCACAATTTTCTGGTGGCTTCTGTAGTTCAGATACAGCTTATCCAGGTATTTGCCTATAGAATTAAATTCTGCGGTCTCAATTCCGACACTTTCAAGTTCCTGCCAGAGCTGCTTGGAAGTACGGAACATAGAACCGTAATCATCATACAGGAACTTGATCTCCACACCGCTTTTAGCCTTTTCCATCAGAATGGTCTTTATCCTGTTCCACAGAATGCCATCCGCTACGATAAAAAATTCAAGGAAAATGAACTTTTCGGCTTTATTCAGATCTTCTATGATAGCCTCAAACGCATCCTCACCCATGGGCAGATATTTGAACCCGTTGTTTGCATACAGAGGGAAATGACAGTTCTCAAGATATGTAACAGCATTGGAACGTTTATTATAATGAGACATATACTTATCGAGAACTTCTCTGTCCGGCTCCAGGAACTTATATCCGTAGCTTACATAGGACATGTTTCGTCTGTTTATCCTGGCACTCCTGTTTGCACCCCACAGGAAATACATGATAAGACCTGCGATAGGCACGAGTGTGATGATCACGAGCCATCCTATCTTAAAAGACGCATTTGTCCTCTGGTTTACCAGCCCGACTACAGCGAATACGCCGAAAACTTCCATCGAAAAGTAAATATACACAGCCGATGACAGGTAATACGACAACAGAAAGACAACACCGAACTGCATCAAAAGAAGAAGCGCTATAACAAACGCCCTGATAAATCCGCTGACATACGTCTTTACATATCCTTTTTTTAAACGTTTGGTTTTATTTTCTTTCATAAATTATAATTTTACAACATTTGATATTAAAAATCAAGAAAAAAGACAGAGAAAATATAATATCTCTGCCTTATGAAACGTTTTATGTCATTTTAGTATACTATTAAAAACTTAATCTGTTGTTTTTTTGGATATACCTTTACAGTTCTCCAAAAAATCCGGCATATTCAAACTTATATAGTCTCACTTTATTGCCGAACAGGTCTATCTCTTCTCCCTGTGCCTTTCCTGATTCTATCTCTTTAGCACCTTCTATAAGTTTTGCGGTAAGTTCAGGCTTTACTGGCAGAGGTCCGTGTGAAGGGTATATGGTGTCAAATCTTCCTTCATACGTTCTAAGCTTTTCTAGGCTCTTTATGTAATCATGTATATTTCTGAATTCACCGAACATAAATATATTTCCGGCCTGTACGGAATCTCCGGATATCAGAAGCCTGTTGTTTATATCGAGTATTGCCACACTTCCGGGTGTATGTCCGGGAATTTCGATGATTTCTAAAGGCCTGTCACCCAGATCTATAATATCTTTGTCATGTATAGATGTTATGGTACCTGTTCCGCCGGCTCTTCTGTAATTTTCTTCCTCAGCCGGAGCCATATAACAGGTATCAAAAGCAGCATTTCCGGATATATGGTCCCTGTCGGCATGTGTATTTAATAGTTCCAAAGGCTTATCCGTAAACTTATGTGCCAGCTCTTTTGCATCCGGGCAGTTCATTCCGGTATCGATCATCAGCGCCTTGTCCTTCCCCTCGAGGACAAAAAACCTAACCATACCGTCGTCAATTCTCCATGTTTTTGGAAGCATCTCCATAATGTCTGTCATTTCATACTCCTCCGTATCAGTGTATTTTATCTTTTTGTAACATTGTTAATGCAAAACTTATAGGGAAAGCAACTGCCATCGATACCAGGAACAGTGCAAAGCCTTTTCCTGCATACGCTATGCACGTTATAAAACTTGGGAAGGCAAACGCTATACACTGCGATCCTGCATATCCCGCTATGGCACCGCCTACTGCTCCAGCTATACATGCAGAGATCATAGCTCTCGGATGTTTCATGGTCACACCGAAAAGCGCAGGTTCAGTGACACCCAGGGCTGCTGAAAACGAAGCCTGAAAAGCTATGTTCTTCTGTTCTTTGTCTTTTAGTATCAGGCCTAAAGCCAGTGCGGCTCCGCATTGTCCGTAAACAGCTCCTCCAAGAAGCGGCAACAGTATATCGTAGCCGTTCGAAGCTATGGCAGCTATGCTGATCGGTACTATGCTCCAGTGTGCTCCCACAAATACCATGGGCTGTATGATAAATCCCATAAATACACCTGCCACTATATGATTCCAACTGTATAATACATTAAACAGATCCGTAAGCGCATTTCCTATCCATGTACCCAAAGGTCCGAATATCAGGAATGTGACCGGAAGAACGATAATTATACAGCATATAGGCTTCAGGAAACCCTTTACCGCTTTTGGCAATATTTTATCAAAAGGTTTTTCCACGAAGTGAAGGAGTCCTACGCCCAAAATGACCGGTATTACGCTTGAATGGTAAATAGCGGGCTGTATATCAAAAAACGGGAATGATAACGACTTTCCGTTCTCCAGAATTTTTATCAGATCCGGATACAGCATAGCTACCGGTATCAGAAGCGAAATATACAGATCCGTTTTCCACTGCTTTGAAGCCGTAATGGCTAGAAATACAGGAAGAAAATAGAAAAATCCGTCCGATACAGCATAGAAAATCATGTAGATTCCGCTGCTTTTTGATAAAATATCCGCACCTTCAAGCAATATCATAACACTTTTTATGATACTCGCCGCAGTAAGATAATTGATGATCGGGACAAATATCCCCGATATCTGTTCAACTACAAGCTTATAGCCCGTAGATTTCTTTTCAGTACTTTTTTGTTTCATCGATTTGCCAGTCTTTCATATGCCTTTTGAGCCGAAGCATTGCCCATATCGGCAGACATTTTATAATACATTTCTGCTGTAGAAAGGTCTACGTCAGTACCGTAACCGTTTTCATACATAAATGCCAGATTATACATTCCTATGTCACTTCCGGCAGCAGTCGATGCATTAAACAGGAATAACGCCTGTTCATAATCAACATCCACTCCGTCACCGTTCACATACATCATACCCAGTGCATTCACTGCAGACTGGTTATTGGACCTCTTAGCTTTTTCAAACAGATTTTTGGCCTTCTCATAGTCCTGCTCAACACCGTTACCGCCTGCGAATCTCACGCCCAGTTCATACATAGCCTGTGCAATCTCGGCGTCATCTGTGCCTCCGTTACCTGTCTTCATGTAGCATTCATAAGCAAGTTCAAAGTTGTTTTCCTTGCTTCTGCCAGTCTGATAGTCCAATGCCAGAGTATACAGTTCTTCACTGGTAAAATCCGAAATATCATTTTTATCTTTATTTTCGATGTTATCTGTATTTTCAATGTTGTTATCTGAGTTGTTGTCAGTATTATCTGCAACATTTACATCTGAATTGTTGTCCGTAATGTTGTCTATGTTATCATCGACATTATTATTGTCTATATTATCGTTGTTATGAACATTCTCTGTATTATCAGTATTATCGGTATTCTCGGTATTTACAACATCATTATCGTTGACATCGTTATCATTGTCATTGTTTTCATTTATATTATTGTCGACTTTGTTTTCTTCATTACCATCTACATTATTATTTGTATTATCTACATCTATGATTTCATCACTACTTCTATCTTCATTTAGATTGTCATTATTCTGTTGATTATTTGAATTAATATCATCTGTATCAGCCGGTTGCTTCTGATCTATTCCAACATTAGATTCAGGATTTTCAACAGTATTTGAACTTTTTAATATGTCATCTCCTATAGTAAAAACTTCCACTTCCTTCTTGCTATCTGGCTTTATAATGTCATTATCTGTATAGTTTTCTACTATGGTCTTAACCTTATCACTTATCACTTTATTATCTACGGTATCTTTATCAGATGGTTTATTGTTATTAATGATTAAAACAACGATGATTACTGCAAAAACACCCACCATAGCCACTATGACAGGGTAAATCCATGCAGGCTTTGAATTATTCACCGGAACTACAGCATTACGAACCTTCGATTCCTTAGGAACATTGCCGTTCATAATCTTCTCTGAATATTCTCTGAGAGACTCTATACTTTGCATCAAAGGAGGATTTACGGCGTCAAGCCAGTGAACACGCATGAGATAATACTCCAGCTCGGTGCTCATCTCAGTATCAGAGAGTCGGAAAGGAATCAGAGTTTTACCCGAATTGAATGCCAGAGCCACTTCATTTGCCACCTGTTTGGACTCATTTGAACTGTCAGTATATATCAGGACGAAAAGTTTACATGCATTTATGGCTTCGTGAATCGCTGTCACCCATTCCTGACCGGGCATTATATCCCTGGGCGCATACCAGCATCTGATACCATGCTGTTCAAAATCTGACACCACTGCATCTGCCACATTTTTATTCAGAGAAGAATAACTGATAAAAACATCAAGTTCCTGTCTGGGAAAGTCAGGAAGATCATGTACTTTATCAATATTTACTGCATTTTCAGTATCTTTTAATGCTTCAGTCAAATTATTTTTCAGATCATCTTTTGATTCCATATCGTCCCCTCATTCAGACAATTATATCCGCTGTCTTTCCGTTACAGATACCTATAAGTTCCTTTGGAGATACTTCTATCTGACACCCTACCTTTCCGGCACTGACAAACATCTTCTCGAAGTTTAAGGCTGTCTCGTGTATAAATGTCGGGAACAGCTTCTTCATACCGACCGGGGAACATCCTCCGTGTACATATCCTGTCAGAGGCAGCAGATCCTTCTGTTTTATCATGCTGATAGACTTCTCACCGCTGGCTTTTGCTGCTTTTTTAGGGTCCAGTTCAGCTGCTACGGGTACGACAAATACATAATGCTGACCGGTTTTTCCTTCTGTTACCAGTGTCTTAAACACTTTTTCTGTATCTTCTCCAAGTATACCGGCTATCTGTTCACCGGTAAGAGTCGGGTCTGCTTCATATGTATGCAGGCTGTATTCTATCTTTTTACTGTCCAGCACACGGCAGACATTTGTTTTTTCTTCTTTTTTCATGATATTTCCATTCCTTCTACGTTCCCCCGATAACAAAATGAAGTTCCGTATCTTCAGTTTTGTTATGGATTAGACGATGCTATGTGTTTTTAGGTTCCGTTTTATGCTATCGATATATTAGA
>JAEEKN010000127.1 GCA_016282435.1 Lachnospiraceae bacterium
ATGTATATTTTCATTGCCGGCAAATTCCAGTGATCTTGGCGAATAACCTGAGGACAGTGCTAAGGCTACATTGGATGATGTGGTAAAAATCCTGGTCCAGAACGGAATAGGCGGCCTTTTTGACAGATATGATTCCCTGAACGGACTGAACCGCGGAGTCCTCGGCGGAGTATCTTCCGCACGTCCTGATTTTAAAACAGACCTGGTGGTAAGTTTTGTCCCGTATAGCACAGACACTGTATATCTTCCCGGATTTAAGGGCATAAGCTACTATGGCTCATATTGGGATAATAAGGTGAATACTGCGGAATTCCCTGAGTTTGGCATCGACGGTGTTGATTATATAGGTTCGGACATTATAGATTCCATAGATAACAATATGAAAAAATCTGTAATGAAATTCACTAATACCCCGGGAGCTACAATGCAGATATCTTATATAGATAAAAGCTTTGGCATGATGGTATTCCCTTATGTTACTTTACCCGGAAATGCGTACATGAGTGATACCCCTCTCTATACGCCCAAGGATCCGGAAAAGGAGAAAATACTGGAGACAACAGAAGCATATTACTATCCGCTTCCGTTTGTGGAATATGTGACCGCATCGGATATACCGGCTCAGGATGGGAGCGGAACGGGAATAACTATAATTAAGGAAATAACAAGCTCTTCATATACAGGAGGCAGTATATCCGGTATTGGAGGCGAAATCCCGTATGTATACGGGGGAGAACTCTCGGGATCGATACAACTGGCAGGTAAAAACCGGTTAAAATACGAGGATTATGTTTATGATATATGTCTGAGGGTACCAAGGAATATAAAAAAATACCTCCGCACATTCTGCGCGGAACATTTATTATTCGGGCTGACGGATCTGTATGATTATAAAGAACTGGTAAACAAAGAAAATCAGGAAAGAAAAACACTTGGTAAAATCCTGGATTATGATAATATAGAGAGGCTGAAGAGGCAATACGAGGAAGCGGGACTTACGGTAGATGATGAACAACTTCTGGATGGCTATGTATACATTTCTAAGACGCCGACCGCTAAAGAAGTGGAAGAAGTCTACAGTGACAAGGAAAAGATAAATGAATTCAGGCTCAGGGCATGCGAGGCCATAAAGGATATGTTCCTGGCCGAATATCCGTATACACTTTCTCCCGGAAAGACTCCTGCGGATGAAGATTATGTACAGTATTTCCTGGAATCGCAGAAGAGAGGCTTCTGCTCCCATTTTGCATCGACAGCGGTTATGATACTGAGATATCTGGGAATCCCTGCCAGATATGTCGAAGGATATTGTGTACCGAATTCACTGGTCAGAGAATCAGCCATAAGGCTGGAAGAGGGCGGGGACTACTGGTACAGTTCCGACAATGAATACAATCCGGAAAAAAAGATGTATGCTGTGCCTGTCAGTGATTATTATGCTCATGCATGGATAGAGGTGTATCTCGAAGGGCAGGGATTTGTACCCTACGAAGTAACCCCTCCGAGTTTTGAAGCAACACCGGAAGCTACGGAACTAAGCGGTATAGGCAGATTCTTCTCTCAGATCCTGAATGTTGATCTGGGCTTTGGAGATTCAGCAGATGAGAGTAGTGTGTCAATAATAGGATACAACAGCCCTGTCATAACGGACAAATCCGATATGAAACTCGGAGTATTCATGAAACCTCTGGTGTTCATAGTCGGTGCAGTACTTGTCTTCTGGATTCTCTTTATCCTGATAAGGCGTATAGTACTTGAAATAAGATATGCGAGGTTACTAAAAGAAGGAAAGTACGGTCCACTCGTATTTGCCCGGTACAATGAACTGGTGAGAAGGCTTAAACGCCGTAAAATCATAACAAAAGCGAATATTTTACCTCTTGAACTTTGTTCTGAACTGGCTGCCTACTATGCAGAATCTGAAATGAAAAAGCAAAAACAGACAGATGTTGATGAAAAGCAGTTAGAAGAACTCAAAGAGAAAAAATATAACGAAATCCTTCCTATTTTTAATTATATCGAGAAGGTAATATATTCGGATTATGTTTCAAATCCTGAAGAGTATATGGGATGTTTTACTAAAATGAAAAAAATGTAATAATCAATTAGTCAATATTTAAATTAATTGATTGTTGCGATGTTGTCGTTAATGAGTGATTATTTGATAGTTTTTATATTGAGAGGATGCACGGAGCGGATGCTCAGTATAAAACACAGATAAGGATGGAAGGAACAGGGGCTGCGGATAAAACCATAAAGCGGCAGAGGATATGCAACAGTCTTAGATTTATCTGAATGAGGCAAAAATCAGTTGTCCAGACTGATTTTTGAGCGTAGCACAAGCGAGTCCGGTATCGAGCGGACTCGCGATTGCAAGCGTCCGAAGGGAAGATAACTCTGAGACTGTTTTTGCATATCCCTGCGGTAGCGAAAACGGGTTTTATCCGCAGCCTCTGCTTCATCCATCCGACAGCAACATGTCAACAAATAAAAAAAATACTTGATTTTCTTTTGGAAAAGGTGTACTCTATTTTTCGTTTGAAACAAAATAAAGGATTTTACCCATCAGAAAGGTACTTCAACATGGCAAAGAACTTAGTAATAGTAGAGTCCCCCGCTAAAGCAAAAACAATCAAGAAGTTCCTCGGAACCGGCTATGACGTTATAGCATCCCAGGGACATGTGCGTGACCTTCCCAAAAGTCAGCTCGGAATAGACATAGAAAACGACTTCGACCCTAAATATATCACCATCAGGGGAAAAGGAGAACTCCTCGCAGAACTCAGAAAGGCAGCAAAAAAAGCAGACAGAATATATCTCGCAACCGACCCGGACCGTGAGGGAGAAGCTATATCATGGCATCTTCAAAAACTCTTAAAGCTTGATGAGAACGAGAACTCCAGGATCACCTTTAACGAGATTACCAAAAATGCCATCAAAAACTCACTCAAGAACCCCAGAAAAGTAGACGCGGCACTTGTAGACGCTCAACAGGCCAGACGTGTACTTGACAGAATCGTGGGATATAAGATCAGTCCCCTTCTCTGGGCAAAGATAAAGAGTGGACTCTCTGCGGGAAGAGTGCAGTCTGTAGCACTGAAACTCATCTGTGACAGAGAAAAGGAAATAAGTGAATTTAAGCCTGTAGAATACTGGAGCCTCGATGCAGAGCTCACCAACGGTAAAACTACCATACCCGTACATTTCCATGGGGAAGGCGACAAAAGAAAAGAACTGGCATCTGAAAAAGAAACCGACGAATACATCAAAAAAGCCGGAAAAACATTCAAATGCAAGGAAGTAAAGACGAGCGAGAAGCATAGGAAAGCTCCGCTTCCTTTTACCACCAGTACTCTGCAGCAGGAAGCATCCAAGATGCTCAATTTCTCCACAAAGAAGACTATGCAGCTGGCGCAATCTCTTTATGAAGGCGTTGAGATAAAAGGACACGGGACTATAGGTCTCATCACTTACTTAAGAACCGATTCGGTACGAGTATCAGAAGAAGCTGACGGAAATGTCAGAAAATATATAGAAGAAACATACGGAAAAGAATATGTTACTACAGCTGATGTAAATAAGGGTACGGGCAAGAAGATCCAGGATGCCCATGAAGCAATACGTCCTTCATACATTGACATACCGCTGGAAACCATTAAAAGTTCCCTCTCAAGAGACCTGTTTAGATTATACCAGCTTATCTGGAAAAGATTTGTTGCCAGCCGTATGGAATCTGCGGCATATAAGACTGTAAAGGCGACATTTGATGCGAACGGAGTGATTTTTACCTGTGCGTCTTCAAAGCTTACATTCCCGGGATATATGACTGTATATTCCACTGAAGAAGATAAAGTGTCAGAAAATGACGGGGATCTGACGAAAATTAATGAAGGCGATGTGCTGAAGCTGAAAGAAATGAAGAAAGAACAGCATTTTACCCTTCCACCCGCTCATTTTACCGAGGCTTCACTTGTAAAAACACTTGAAGAACTGAGAATAGGCCGTCCGAGTACGTATGCTCCTACGATCACCACGATCCTGGCCAGACATTATGTGCTGAAAGAAAAGAAAAACCTGTACACCACAGAACTCGGTGAAGCGGTGAACTCTATAATGAACGGATATTTCCCCGAAATAGTAAATACCGAGTTTACGGCACTTATGGAGGATACGCTGGACAGCGTTGAAACAGGGGATGTAGACTGGAAATCAATAGTCAGAAACTTTTATCCGGATCTCGAAGAAGCAGTAAAAGAAGCAGAAAAGAATCTGGAAAAGGTTAAGGTTATGGACGAAGAAACCGATATAGTATGTGAACAGTGCGGAAGGAAGATGGTCATAAAATACGGACCTCACGGAAAATTCCTTGCTTGTCCCGGTTTCCCTGAATGCAGGAATACCAAATCCTATAACGAAAAGACTGAATATAAATGTCCCAAGTGCGGAGGCGATATACTGCTTATGAAGAGCAGGAAGGGAAGACGTTACTATTCATGTGAACATCATCCCGAATGTGATTATATGTCCTGGACGAAGCCGGATGCAGGAGTGGAAAGCACAACTTAAAGCAGAGTGTTGTGTTTATATTTTACATAATATGGAATTTTAACGATAAATCCTATCCTTGTCAGGAAAAAAAGTAAATTTTTAGAAAATTCTATTGATTTTTTGAAAAATATGTGTTAATCTAGAAAATAGAGTTATCACTTTCTGATGGGGGTAGAATATGAGCGTTCAATTACTTGATAAAACCAGAAAAATTAACAAGCTTTTACACAATAACAATTCACATAAGGTTGTGTTTAATGATATCTGCCAGGTTTTAAGCGACATCCTTGACGCGAATATCCTGGTCATCAGTAAAAAAGGAAAGGTGCTCGGAGTTACCAACAAGGATGACGTCGAGCCGCTTAACGAACTTATAATGAACAAGATAGGTGACCATATAGACGGTGACCTTAATGAGAGACTCTTGAACATTCTTTCTACAAAGGAGAATGTAAATCTTGCGACTCTGGGTTTTGAACTGCCTGACATAGATTCCTATGTGGCACTCATCACGCCTATAGATATAGCGGGCGAGAGACTGGGAACGCTGTTCCAGTACAGGAAGGCTCCACAGTTCAATATTGACGACATAATCTTGAGCGAATACGGTACTACCGTAGTCGGCCTTGAAATGATGCGCTCCGTTAATGAGGAGAATGCGGAGGAGAGCAGAAAGGTGGCCATCGTTAGATCGGCTATCGGTACGCTGTCGTTCTCGGAGCTTGACGCTATTAAGCATATATTTAAGGAACTGGGCGGCAATGAAGGGATTCTTGTTGCCAGCCGTATAGCCGACAGTGTGGGCATTACCAGATCGGTGATAGTAAACGCGCTCAGAAAGTTCGAGAGTGCAGGGGTTATAGAATCCAGGTCTTCGGGTATGAAAGGTACCTATATTAAGGTACTGAACGATGTGGTATTCGAGGAACTGGAGAAAACTAAATAAATAAAGGATTGACTGTTTCAAAAGGGATTTTGTACGCAAAATCCTTTTTGTGCGTTTTTATAAGGGACTTTCTAGTTCTTATTTGCAGAGTAAGTTAAGGAATCCGATGCGGCAAAGCCACATCAAAAGAGGGGGTTTTAATTTGATCGGTTCGAATGCTTTTAACTATGTCAATGTATTAAAGAAGGCGGCGGACGCCAGCTGGAAGCGGAATGAGGTTATAGCAAACAATATAGCCAATGTCGACACTCCCGGCTACAAGAGGAAGGATATACAGTTCGAAGGATATTTGAGACGCGAGCTGATGAGGGACGGTTACGGCTCTGACATAGACCTGAACAAGCGTGTGGCAAATGTGAATCTTGACAGGCTGGGAACCCGCATCTATACAGACCAGTCGGATCTTTCATACCGGTTGGATGAGAATAATGTGGATATAAATACTGAAAATGCAAACCTGGCTGAAAACCAGATAAGATACTATACACTGCTTAATTCGATGACCCAGGAGTTCAGCCGGATTAAGTCTGTGCTGTCAAAGAACTGATAGAGAAAGGTGGGATATAGATGGCTATTTTTAACGGAATGAATATAAGTGCCAGCGGAATGACTGCTCAGACCATGCGTATGGACACCATAGCACAGAACCTGGCAAACATAGATACCACCCGTGACGAGAACGGTAATACCTATCGCAGGAAGACGGTGGTATTTGCCGAAAAGAACAAGGATGCTTTCGGTGCGGCTCTGGCCATGCAACAGGCCAGACGTGCCACAACACTGAACGGGCAGGGCGTAAAAGTGACAGCCATAGCAGAAGACCATGTGACTGCACTGAAAAAGGTATACGATCCCGCTCATCCCGACGCAGATGAGGACGGCTATGTTACATATCCCAATGTGGATACCGTAACTGAGATGACAAACCTGATAGATGCCAGCCGTTCGTATGAGGCAAATGTTACAGCATTTAACGCTACCAAAAATATGCTTCTTAAAGGACTTGATGTAGGTAACGGCTGATATAACAAAACTGAAGATATCCCCCACCTCTTAGCGTAGCGAAGGCGGGGACGGATAGAAAATATATGGAGAAAGCAGATGGATAATTATAAAATATTGGGATTGAACGGACTTGATGCGCTCGGATTCGATACTTCAACCAAGACGCATAAATCCCTGAAAACCGATGATTTCCAGCTTTTTGCACCGTCAGAACTTAAAGAAAAAGCAAAGCCGGGATCTTTTGATTCGCTGTTAAGTTCTGCCATGACCATGCTCAAGGAGACCAACCAGTATTCCAACGAAGCAGCAGAAGCTGAAATGAAATATGCCATGGGTCTGACAAACAATACACACGAACTGCAGGTAGCCCAGATGAAGGCAAACATCTCCCTGCAGTACACAGTAGCCGTCCGCAACGCAGTAATGGACGCTTACCGCGAGATAATGCAGATGCAATTTTGATAAAGGGTTACTATCTGCGGATATCCGAACAAGACACAAAGCGCAAGCTCGCTTGCAGATTTGTGTTTGAGAGGATATCGGTAGAGGCTGGACTAAATCAACGAGTAAACATGAGCCGCTATAGCGGCGACAGACGGCGATAGCCGGATGGTTTATGAATTGATTAGGCCAGGATCCGCAGATAGTATATGGTAATAGAGGCTGATCAAACCTAACGAGTAAACGGAAGCTGCGAAGCAGCGACCGGCGCGATATCGACGGGTTTATGAGTGGTTTGGACAGCCGCGGATAGTTACGGTAATATTTTTACATTTTATTGGGGACAAGAAAAGGGTGACACATAAATGCTTGAACGTTTAAAGCAGATACCGAAAAAAATAAAAGAAAAATGGATGAAATATTCGGCCAAACAGAGAGCCATCATCGTAAGTTCGATGGCTGTAGTTGTGTTGGCCTTAATTATTCTTATAGTGATCCTGAACCAGACGAATTTTGAGAAGCTGACCACTTTTGACAGTACAGCAAACGCAAAGTCTGCTATGGCTCTTTTGACGGAGAATGGCATAGAGAACAGACTTAATGCTGACAACGTGACTGTTGAAGTAAATGCCAAACAAAAGCAGGATGCCATACTTGCGTTGGCGGATAGTGAGCTGATGCAGGAGAATGCGTTTAGCCTCTCAGATCTTTTGGAAAGAGACGGTGTGGGAACCACTTCTTCGGACAAAACCAGAAACCTGCATCTCTACCTCCAAAGCGAGATGAACAGCAAAATATCGAGCATGGACGGCGTGGAGAAAGCAAGCGTCATATATTATCCATCCGACAAATCCAGATCAATCCTCAAAGAAGAGCGTGACATCGGAGCCAGCGTTATGCTGACCGTAAACGAGAAATTCGATAAAAAGAACACCCCTGTTTCCATTGCCACATACGTATCGTATGCCATCGGAAACAGTACTACGGACAAGATAAAGATCATAGACCAGCACGGACGTCTGCTGTTTGGCGGAGAAAGCACGGATCCCGAAGGATATACCGCAGAGACTACACTCAGCTACAAGCAGACCGTAGAGAAATGGTATACGGACAAGATGCTGGAACTGGCTACCATAAACGGATATTATAATGCTGAGATCGTGCCGGAGATAGAAGTAAACATGGAGAAGACTTCTGTTATGTTTACAGAGTATCTGGCAGCAGAAGGACTTGAACAGGGTCTTTACAGCGAAGTGACAAAGATTAATTCCGAAAATACCGGAGCCGTAGGAGATGTACCCGGAACCGATTCGAACGACGAAACGGATTACTATATCCAGACTTCAAGCGGCGGAAACAGTGCTTATAATGAGGAGCATTATATATATAAGCCCAGTGAACGTGTGACTCAGACAGTCAGAAATTCACCGTTTATTGATCATGAAAAGTCACGTATGGCGCTGACCTTAAGGAAGTCCATTCAGATCACGGAGGAAAGTCTTGAGGAGGCCGGCGAGCTGGAGAATACCACGTTTGAGAGATATGCCGAGACTCATTCGGAACTTACGGAAATAACTGACCAGGACGAGCTTGACGCACTCCGTCAGCTGTTCTCGGATGCGAGCGGTATACCTGCATCAAACATTTCAATACGTGCTTACACGGAGCCTTTCTACATTCCTAAGCCCGTCGGAGAGAGCATGAACTTCTCGCTCATCCTCGAAATACTGCTGGCTGCCCTCATAGTAGGACTCTTGCTCTTTGTAGTATTCAGAGCCGTAAAGCCAGAAGAGGTCATCGAGACAGAGCCGGAGCTTTCGGTTGAGAGGCTGCTGGCTACCACCAAAGAGAATCAGTCATTAGAGGATATCGAGTTCGGTGAGAAATCCGAGACCAGAAGAATGATAGAAAAGTATATTGACGAAAATGCAGAATCGGTTGCTGCACTGCTACGTAACTGGTTGAATGACGACGGATGGGAATAATAAGTATTCGTCAGGGAGGACTTTATGGCACCTAAGGCAAGCCTAGAAGAATACAGCGGAGTTCAGAAAGCCGCGATCCTTATGATAGCATTGGGACCGGAAAAGGCCGCTAAGCTTTTTAAGCATTTAAAAGAGGATGAGATAGAAACACTCACTCTGGAAATAGCAAATACAAAAAGTGTATCACAGCAGGTAAAAGATGATGTAATGGATGAATTCTACGAGCTTTGTCTTGCACAGCAGTACATTGCAGAAGGCGGTATCGGATATGCCAAGGAGCTTCTGGAAAATGCACTCGGTGCAGAGAGAGCTTCGGACGTTATCGGAAAGCTTACCGCTTCGCTTCAGGTTCGTCCTTTCGAGTTCATCAGAAAAACGGATCCTGCTACACTGCTCAACTTTATACAGGACGAGCATCCTCAGACCATCGCCCTTATTTTGAGCTATATGTCATCACAGCAGTCGGCACAGATAATCGGTGCATTGCCTCCTGAAAAGCAGGCGGATGTTGCAAAACGTATAGCTATGATGGATCGTACTTCACCCGATGTTATTCAGGAGGTTGAGACTGTGCTTGAAAAGAAGGTTGCATCCCTTGTCAATCAGGATTACACTATTGCGGGCGGCGTAGACGCTATCGTAGAGATCCTGAATTCGGTAGACCGTGCGACAGAGAAACATATCCTGGAGACTTTGGAAATCGAAGAACCCGAGCTTGCAGACGAGATCAGAAAGAAGATGTTCGTATTCGAAGATATCCTGCTGCTTGATGATAAGTCCATCCAGAGAGTACTTCGTGAAGTTGACAATTCTGAACTTGCCATAGCCATGAAGGCTGCAAACGAGCAGGTTCAGCAGACTATTTTCAACAACCTTTCAAAGCGTCTGGCCGTCATGATAAAGGAAGATATGGAATTCATGGGACCTGTGCGTATGAAGGATGTTGAAGAGGCACAGCAGAAGATCGTTAATATCATCCGAAAACTTGAAGATGCCGGCGAGATCATCATTTCCAGAGGCGGAGGTGACGATATAGTTGTCTAATGTGATAAAGGCTCACACCATTTCGTATGATGAGCCTGCCAAAAAACTTGA
>JAEEKN010000128.1 GCA_016282435.1 Lachnospiraceae bacterium
GCAGTATATCCCGATTTCAGGGAAGATAAACTGGAGATTTCCTGATCGGAGTTATTAAATACACCTCATCCGGCTGCTTTGCAGCCACCTTCCCCTCGAGGGGAAGGCTGATGTGACAAAAGAACCGTGCCCGCTGTCACATAAAGTATATTAGAATCAAGGAATTACAAAATGGAAAACAAGAAAAAATCCGGTTTTTTGATGCAGGGTGGAATACTGGCTGCAGCCGGACTACTTACCAGATTTATCGGAATGCTGTACAGGATCCCGCTTGAGAGAATAGTCGGTAGAGAGGGAATGGGATACTACAGCAATGCATACGAGATATACAACATAGCATTGCTGATATCCTGCTACAGTGTACCGGTAGCGGTATCAAAACTTATAGCAGACAAGGAAGGAAAAGGCGAATATGTCAATTCCTCCAGATATTTTAAGTACGCACTCAGACTGTCAGCCATCATCGGACTGGTAGTATCAGCCATCGTATTTATATTTGCGCCTCAGATAGCTGAAGCATTTGAGTACCCGAGCAGTGTCATTCCTCTTAGAGTTCTGACACCTACGATATTCATATTTTCATTTATGGGAGTTATCAGAGGATTCTTCCAGGGAAAACGTACCATGGTTCCCACCGCTATCAGCCAGATTATAGAACAGATATTTAACGCGATAGTGAGTGTTGTAGCCGCCAGCATTTTGATACATGCATTCAAGGATACAGCGGAAGTAGCATCGTGGGGAGCTGCAGGCGGAACAGCAGGTACTTTGCTCGGAGCATTCAGCGGACTTGTATTTCTGGTAATTATATTTTTCAAGGGAAGAAAAAAGAACAAAGAACTCGAAGTTTCTGATGTTACCGGTAAAAAAGATGATTCAAAAGTCATAATCAAAGCCATACTGCTGACTATGATGCCGATAATACTCAGCCAGACCATATATCAGATAAGCGGTATCATAGATTCGTACATGTTTTCGAATATCATGTCGGAACAGCATGGATACGATGAAGCACAGAGAGCCATATTCTGGGACGCATATTCGAACAGATATAAATGGATGTACAATGTTCCCGTAGCCATAGCATCTGCGTTCGGAGTTACGATAGTTCCCACGCTTTCGGCTAGCTTCGGAAGAAGGGATTTTGACGGGATAAAGAGTAAGATAGCATCCGCGGTAAAAGTAAATATGATCATAGCATTTCCTTCGGCCGCAGGACTTGGATTTTTGTCATATCCGATTCTGATCCTCATGTTTAACCATCCGGATGATACGCTGGGACCCGAGCTTTTATCACTCGGATGTATGGCGGTAGTATTTTTTGCACTGTCCACGCTTACAAACGGTGTACTGCAGGGAATAAACCAGATGCGTAAGCCGGTGATCCATTCTGCAATATCACTGGTTATACATATTATCCTGGTATATGCGGGCCTGAACATATTTGAAAAAGGCGTGCATGTAATGGTTATCTGCAACATGCTTTACGGACTGTGCGTCTGCATCATGAACTGGATATCTATAGGAAAAGCGCTTCACTATAAACAGGAGGTCCGCAGAACATTCATACAGCCCGCGATATGCTCTGTGATAATGGGCGGATCGGCATATTTTATTTACAAAACAATATACAGTTACACATATTCAAATGCAATAGCCATCATACCGGCTGTTATAGCGGCGGTGATAATATATTCGGTACTCATCATAATGACAAAAACGATTACAGAGGAAGAACTTCTCAGTATGCCTAAGGGGAAGGCATTTGTCAGACTGATGAAGAAGATGAGAGTATTGAGATAAGATTTCAATCATAGGGACGGTTCTGTGATTGATTTAAGGAGAAGGCCTATGAGAGTTTTACTAGCAAATCCCGAGACCTCCAGATCGAAGTACGATTATGCGGGGATCATAGATGATGAACCGTATGAGCTTGAGTGTCTCATGAGTTATCTAAAGCAACGAGGCATGGAAGTACGTATCTGGGACGGACAGATAAACAAGAACTTCAGGGGTGAGGTAAAAAAATACAAACCTGACTTCGTGTATTTTTGCGGAAGAACGAGACAGGAGAACTTCATAAAAGAATATGCTTTCTTCTGCAAGGAATATTCGAGAAAAAGCATTTTTAAATCAGGATCCATATTTAAAAAATCCGATACCGAAAAAGCATCGTCGATAACCACGATAATCGGAGGTGCACATGCCTCTCTGTGTCCGGACAGATTCTTTACAGATTATACGGATTTCGTGGTAACCACCTACGATCCTTCGGTTCTGGCTGATATCATCGAAGGACGGAATCCCGAAGAATTGAACGGGGTATGTTTCAAGAAAAAAGATGTATATCCCACATGGGATAACTATTCGGATAAAGACATATGGATAAAAAACAAGGCACTTCCGTATGATATCAAAAAAATGCCATGGGCTGACAGAAGCAACTTCTATGAGAACAAAGACAGATACTGTTATCTCGAACTTCGTCCGTGCGCTATCATAAGGACTGCATACTGTTGTCCCTACCGCTGCGCATTCTGTTACCGCAACAGGCTGAACTGCGGAAGATACTCGGCCCGTGATATAAAAGATGTAGTGGATGAGATAGACTCAATAGATTGTGAAAACATATATATCATAGACGATGATTTCCTGGTAATACCGGACAGACTGCATACTTTTGTACGCCTGATAAAAGAAAGAGGCATAAAGAAGAAGTTTGTGGCATTCGGAAGAGCAGATTTTATAGTAAAACATCCCGAAGTTATAAAAGAACTTTCGGAGATAGGATTCTACTATATTCTGACAGGACTCGAATACATAGAAAACAAACGTCTTTCAGATACGAATAAACGACTCGGCGTAAATACAAACGGTAATGCTATAAGGATCCTTCATGAAAACGGTATCCACATGATGGGTATGTTTATAACCGACCTTGATTTCAAGAAAAAAGATTTTAAGAACCTGTACAGATGGATAAAGCACTTTAAGCTGGCTCACGTGGCTGTATCCATATATACTCCCGAGATGTGTCTCGAGAATTTCAGCGAGTATAAAGACAGGCTCATCACGGAAGACCCTGCCGACTGGGATTACCTGCATCTGGTGGCAAAGCCGGATAACATTAGCGTAAAGAAGTATTATCTGTATTATCATATACTTTTGATAAAGCTGTTCCTGAGAGCAAAACGGATGGGAATATATGACTTTATGGATTATAAATCATTTATAAAATCGTTCCTGAAGAATCTGTTCAAGTTCAGCGGCTGAAAGTAAGGAGAATAGTTTGAAATATATATACGTAGTACTTATAGAATCATATACGGGGCTCGGTAAGATACTGAAAAAGTTTACCGGATACAGGTATGAGCATATAGCTGTGAGCCTGGATAAAAGCTTAACAGAGTTCTATTCATTTTCGAGAAAACAGCATCATCATCCGTTTAAGGCCGGATTCATGAAAGAGTACAGGGACTATTACGCATTTGAAGAATACCAAAGGTTTTATTCCAAGATATTCGCCATCCCTGTAACAGAAGAAAAATATGACGAAATATGCGGATTCATAGAGCGGCTCACTGAAGATGACGAACAGATATTTAATCTTTTTGCTATGCTCACGACTCCGATAATCCATGGGTTCAGAGTCTATAAAGCGCATAACTGCATGGATTTTACCGCCAGAGTGATAGAGATGGCAGGAGTGGAACTGGAGAAGCCGTTTTATAAATATGATATTCCGGATATTGAAAAGCTCCTTACAGGATATCCTGTAAAAGAAGGGTATGTGAAGAGAAGGGATTCTGCTGAATACGAAAAATATGTCGAAAAAAGCAATGTGTTTACAGGTATTTCCGAATTCCTGACAGCGGTATGTAAACTAACAAAGAGATGTTTGTTTAAGAAACCGGCAGATGAAATATACTGATTATTTTGTTTAAAGTATCATATCTTTTCCTAAGCCTTCTCCTTGAGGAGAAGGTGGCTGTGTAGCAGACGGATGAGGTATATTTGATAGTAGAAAACGTAAAAACGATGGAGATGTAATATGAGCAAATATGCTGTTATAACAGGAGCAAGTTCGGGTATAGGAACGGAGTTTGCCAAACTGCTCGCAAGTTACGGATACGATCTGATAATCACAGCCAGACGCCGGGACAGAATGTTAAAGATTGCAAAATATGTATCGAAAAAATACAGAACCAATTGCATGATACTGGTAAAAGACCTGTCAAAACGAGAGGACTGTGAATCATTCTATGAAGAGATAAAAGATTACGATATAGAAGTATTTATAAACAATGCAGGGTTTGGAGCGTTCGGTGCGTTTACGGATACTGATCTGGATAAAGAACTGAATATGATAGCGGTAAATGTTACAGCACTTCATATTCTGATGAAAAAGATGGTCAAGTATTTTGCAGAAAAGAATAGCGGATACCTGTTAAATGTTGCTTCATCTGCCGGCCTGTTACCTGCGGGACCGTATATGTCAACGTATTATGCCACAAAATCATATGTGGTAAGTCTCACAAAGGGTGTAGCGGCTGAATTAAAAGAAGAAAACAAAAACGTATACGTCGGAGCGCTTTGCCCCGGACCTGTTGATACGGAGTTCAATTCCGTGGCCGGTGTATCGTTTGCTGCAAACGGCATATCTCCTAAGAAGTGTGCCAAGATAGCTGTAGATTCCATGTTTAAGAAAAAAAGGATCATAGTACCGGGAGAAATGCTCGGTCTCGGAACAAAGCTTTTGAAATTAGTACCTGAAAATATACTATTAAAATTCGTTTCCGATTTCCAAAAAGGTAAAGGAGATGTTTGATGACAGATATAGAGACTAACGGTTATGACGGATATGAGGAATCATGTGAAGATACAATAACCGTCAATAACGTAAAAATTCACGACAAGATAATAATTGGCGCCGGCGCCGCCGGTCTGATGGCGGCATACAGTGCCTGTCAGATAGGTTCGGACAGCGGATATAATCCTGACATAGTAGTGCTTGAAAGCGGAGAAATGCCCGGCAGGAAGATAACTGCAACGGGTAACGGTAAATGTAACCTGACGAATACGAATCAGACGCAGGAGTGTTACAGAAGCAGCGATTCGGCAAAAGCATTCAGGATCATAAACAGATTCGACTATAAAAAGACCCTGGAATTGTTTAAGACTTTTGGTGTTCTCCATAGTGAAAGAAACGGTTATTGCTATCCTTATGGAGAGCAGGCAAGAACACTTCGTGATGTTCTGGTATCAAAAGTCGAGTCGATGGGAGCTCAGATAAAGACATCGAAAAAAGTATGCGGGATTGAAAAGACCGAGGGAACATTTATCGTTTCTTGTGAGGACGGTTCTGTGTACAAATCAAAAAAGCTTATAGTGACGACAGGTGGTGCGGCCGCTCCTGTATTCGGGAGTGACGGTTCTTTGTTTTTTTTACTGAAAGAGATAGGACTCAATATAAAACCTCTGATGCCGGCACTTTGCGGACTGACTTCCAACTATAAATATTTACGAAGAATAGACGGAGTGAGGCTCAGATGTAACTGCAAGCTGTATTCCGGAAAATACTCTAATATACTATATTCAGAACGCGGAGAGATAGTTTTCAATAAAAAGGGATTGAGTGGAATCCCTATCATGAATCTTTCGAGATTTGCGATAGAGGAACTCTATACTTCCGTAAAAAAGCGATTCGGAAACAATTCTCAAAGAACGAATTTTTATGCCGAACGCAAAGTGATGAACAATAAAGTAGGAGTAATACTTGATTTCTTCCCGGATATAGATCTGAAAGAATTGAAAGAATATATGTGTTCCGTAGTCATGGCTTCTGTGGTACCGATAGGAACGGCTTTGTCGGCACTGATAAATGACAAATTGCTGAAAGCCTGTATGGCGGATCTGGAACTGGACTATGATGAAAAAACCATAGCTTATGATTCAAAAACCATAACAAGTGAGCTGGGAAAACTGGCGGAAATATTAAAAGGACTTGATATACACATAACCGGCGATGTGGGATTTGAAAATGCACAAACCACTCAGGGCGGTGTGATATTAAAAGAAATAGACGAAAAGAGCATGGAAAGCTATAAATATCCCGGAATGTTTTTCGCCGGCGAAATACTCGATGTGGACGGTATGTGCGGCGGATATAATCTCCAGTGGGCATGGACCACAGGGTATATCGCCGGGAGAAATTAAAAGAAATAAAATTTTTAATATACAAGAGCAAAAGAAATGGAAAAACAGTTATTATTTGAAAAAGAAAAACCCGGTAAAGCCTTGGCAGTTTTGGCTTTACCCACTGTTGCAAGCCAGTTGGTATTATTGATATACAACCTGGCAGATACCTGGTTCATAGGAAGAACCGACAACCCTTATATGGTAGGCGCATCATCGCTGGCCCTTACCATATTTCTCGCTGCAGCGGCATTGTCCAATGTATTTGGCGTAGGCGGCGGAAGCCTTATGGCGAGGCTGCTGGGTCAGAAAAAAGAAGATGAAGCCGGAAAAGTAGTATTATACAGCATAGCGATGGCTGTTATATCGGCATTGGTATTTTCGTGCCTCGTTCTCATATTTATGGATCCGCTCTTAAAACTTTTGGGAGCAAATGAGAACACTCTGGGCTATGGAAGACAGTATGCATTTACCACAGTAGTTTTGGGAACGGTACCGACACTCCTTTCAATGTGCATGCCGCAGATTTTGAGAAATGCAGGATATTCAAAAGAAGCGGGAATAGGTGTTATACTCGGAAGTGCGCTGAATATCGGACTTGATCCGCTCTTTATGTTTGTTATACTTCCGGAAGGAGAAGAAGTACTCGGAGCCGGTATAGCCACGCTGATATCGAACGTAATATCCATGATCTACTTTATAGTGGTGTTTGCCAGACTCAGATCGAAAACGGTACTCGGACTTCCCAAAAGGATAGAAAAAATCAGCAGGGAGAATAAAAAGTCCCTCTATACCGTAGGAATACCTGCTGCATTCAGTATATTCCTGTTTGACCTCGTAACTATTGTATTTAACAGACTGGCTGTAGGATACGGCGATGTTCCGCTGGCATCTGCCGGAATAGTTGTAAAACTTGAAAGAATTCCTATAAATACGGGTCTGGGTGTACTGCTTGGAATGGTACCCCTCGTGGCTTATAATTTTGGAGCCGGGAATCATAAAAGACTTAAAAACATCAGTAACATAGCCAGAAATACCATAATAATTTTCTCCATCATTTGTTCCGTACTTTTCTTTATTTTTGCGGAACAATTCGTGGGAGCGTTTATATCCGACACCGAAACTATAGATTATGGTGTAAACTTCCTGAAGGGCAGATGTCTGGCACTTCCGTTTATGATGGTGGGAAATCATATAGTGAACTATATGAACGCCATAAACAAAGGTCAGGTATCGTTTATACTCGCAATCATCAGGCATCTGGTACTGATAGTACCCATAATGCTCATCATGAATAGCGTGTGGGGCATGGACGGACTCATCTGGTCACAGCTGGTGGCAGATGTATTAAATACTATAGTGGCTATTGGAATATATATGAAAGTAAACCGGAGCATCATTCGGGATAATGATCAACAGAAAAGCCATCCGGCTATGATAGAGAAAACAGAGGATAATAATGGAGCAGACTAAGAAATATAATGCTTTCATAAGTTATAAGCATTCCGAACCGGATATTTATATAGCTACTCAGATTCAAAAGAAGCTAGAGCGTTTTAAACTTCCGAAGTCTTTGAGAAAAAAGTATCCGAAGGAACGCTGGAAAATAAACAGAATTTTCAGGGATCAGGATGAACTGACGCTGGCGGATAATCTGTCCGAAGAAATAGATGAGGCGTTAAAGGATTCGGAATACTTGATAATCATCTGTACGCCCAGGCTCAAAGCTTCTGAGTGGTGTAAAAGGGAATCCGAAGTGTTTAAGGACCTGTACGGGCTGGAACATATGCTGCTGGTTTTGGCAGAAGGTGAACCTGAGGATTCATTTCCTGAAAACCAGTGGTACAGGGATAAAGAAATAACTGACGAGAACGGAAATACCAAAATCATCAGGGAAGATGTCGAACCTCTGGCTGCGGACGTAAGGGCTACGGATAAAAAGACACTGGACAAGATGATAAACAATGCCGTACTGAGGCTCGCTGCCCAGATGTACGGGATTGACTATGATGATCTGAAACGCCGTCACAGAGAACAGAGGATACATTTGATAGCAGGTATCAGCGGTATAGCAGCCGGAGTGTTTTTTATATTCGGTCTGGTATGCTTTTTCCTGATGATGCAGATAAATTCGCTAAAAGGAAATCTCGAAGACAAAAATATCCAGCTCGAAGAGTCTAACAGCAGGCTCGAGGATATGAACAGGGACATAAACAATAAGAACGAAGAACTGGAAGCGTTAAATACAGAACTTCAAGAGCAATACACATTGGAACAGGAAAAATATGCGAAGTCCATGAAAAGTGTTTCACAGGAACTTTTGGAAAACGGATTAAGGCTGGATTCATTATATGCCGTAAGAAACGCCATGCCTTCTTCAAAAAACGATACCTCTGTTCCTTATGTAGCATCAGCTGAATATGCTCTGTCAAATGCTTTATTTGCTTATGACAATGAGGTGCTCGTACCTACAGAGATACTCCCTATGATACCTGATGACAACGCTGAGTTTTGGGGAGAATTCGAAGAATACAGATACCTGGATGAATGGTTTACCGATGATAGGCTGGTAGGTATGGGATTTATTAAGGATGATATATTACTTTTAGTTTCATTTAGTGGAAATTTTTATATCCACACCGATGAAATAGCCGGATTTTTAAATGTAAACAATTTATATTTTGCAGAGAAACCTACGCCCTATGTGAATTGTGCCACATGCAAGGATCATAAGTTGTATTTAAACTTTTTAGGAACGGATTATATGGTATGTTATGAATATCTGCAACGTGATGATGTTATAAAAGTTGAGACTCAAACTAATGTGAATCTGTACAATCTTCATGGAGCTCTTATGCGTGAAGGTGAAGAGAAAGCTTCCAGTGACGGTAAATATAAGATAAAAGCCGGGTCAAACAGGAAAGTATATATTTACGGTGAAAATGAAGATGATCCGGTTAAAATATTTTATGATATATCGGGATATGTATTTGGTATGAATAAACTTGAGGGAACCGATTATTATATATTGATTACCGGATCCAGATGTTCATATCTGCTGGATAAAAATCTTGATATGGTTGCCAGAATCGGATTTTACTACGGATATTCAAAAGAAGATAAAAGAATACTAACTTATAGACAGGATGAATTTAACTGGAGCGATTTTACTATATACAGCTATCCGATAAAGTCCTATGATGAATTGATATCTGAAGCCGATGAACTGTTAAAGGATTATACGCCGTCGGAAGAAACATTATTAAAATATGAGATGTTAAAATGATAAAAGTTAATAATATAAAACTCGAACCATCCGAAACGGTGAGATTTGACCGCAGATGTGAGAGAGTTGAAAAGGAACTAAAAAAGGCATTAGTTAAAAAACTACGAATATCGGAAAACGATATTGTTACTTTTTCAATATCAAAACAATCCGTTGATGCCAGGAAAAAGGATGAAGTAAAAGTAGTTTTTTCCCTGAATGTCCGGATAAAAGAAGAAGCACAATTCCTAAAGAAAAACAGGGATAAAGATATAATATTTTTATCTGAAACAGACTTAATTAAATCAGAAAAGACGAATATCACCAACAATGCCAATAACAGTGCTAATGATATTGAAAAAAAGATAGTAGTAGTTGGTGCAGGTCCTGCAGGATTATTTTGTGCTTTAAAGCTTGCTGAATCAGGGCTGAAACCTGTTCTACTCGAACGCGGTGAAGACGTGGACGCTAGGATAAAAACAGTAGATAATTTCTGGCAGGGAAAACCACTGAATCCTTCGTCAAACGTGCAATTTGGTGAGGGCGGTGCCGGAACATTTAGTGACGGCAAGCTGAATACCATGGTAAAAGATGCCGGCGGTCGAATGAGTGAAGTCTACAGGACATTCGTAAGATTCGGTGCTGATGAAAGTATTTTGTATGTTAATAAGCCTCATCTTGGAACAGATAAACTGACCGGTATAGTAAAAGCCATCAGACAACGGATCATAGAACTGGGCGGTGAAGTCAGATTCTCTTCACAGGTGACGGATATAAAATTATACGGGGAATCCGGTGTAAAAGAATTTAGAAAAGTGACAGGTGTAATTTTAGGTAACGGAACTGAGATAGAATGTGATACTCTGGTTCTGGCTCTTGGTCATAGTGCCAGGGATACATTTGAAATGCTCGCTTCAAAAGGTATAGCCATGGAACAGAAGCCTTTTGCGATGGGCGTGAGAGTGCAGCATCCCCGTGAATATATCGACAGGCTTCAATATGGCAGATTCCATGAGTATTTACCTGCCGCAGATTATAAGTTGACATACAGTGTACCAAATGAGAGAAGCGTATATTCATTCTGTATGTGTCCCGGAGGATATGTGGTAAATGCATCTTCTGAGGACGGAAGACTCGCAGTAAACGGTATGAGTTACAGCGGGCGTGACAGCAGCGCATCAAACAGCGCCATAGTGGTACAGATAAATACTTCTGACTTCCCTGCAGGGGACGTACTGTCCGGCATGAGGCTTCAGAGAAGCCTGGAGGAAGGCGCGTTCAAAACTGCCGGCGGAAAGATACCGGTACAAACGCTCTCGGAATTTGCGGCTACAGAGATTAAAAACTGTAATGGTTTGGATATTATAAAGTTTGGTAATAAATATTTTTCAGATAATATGCCGGTATGTAAGGGGGAATGGGCATATGCGGACCTAAATGCATTTCTACCGGAATATATATCAGGTTCGATAATAAAAGCATTCCCTCATTTTGGAAATATGATGAAAGGATACGATTCTGCAAATACTTTGCTGATGGGACTCGAAAGCAGAACGTCTTCTCCTGTCAGAATCATCAGAGGAGAAAACATGCAAAGTATAAATGTTTCGGGACTGTACCCATGCGGTGAAGGTGCGGGATATGCCGGCGGAATCACCAGTGCGGCCATGGATGGCCTTAGAGTTGCTGAATCAATCATGGGGACGGTTCTCTGATTGAAATCTTGGTATATCCTTTCCCTTTTTAGGCTTCCCCTTCAGGGGAAGGCTTATAGAGAATGATATTAATCGATAAATAAATATTATAGAAAAGAAAGATAAAGTTGTGAATTACAGGAGAAATCAGATGATAGATGATGTATATATAAATGAGAATGCGGCTCCGGAGATGGAACCGGAGAGGCAGTTCTTTTTTATAAAAAAAATGCAGGAAATAGCGTTTGAGAGAGAACAGAAGGAAGGTAGAAAACTCACATATCATATCTCAACGTTCGGATGCCAGATGAACTTCAAGGATTCTGAGAAACTGGCCGGTGTTCTGGAAGAGATAGGATTTGTAGAAGTTGACGACGAGAAGGCTGATTTTTGTCTCTACAACACTTGTACTGTGAGAGAAAATGCAAATTCCAGAGTGTATGGAAGACTTGGATATCTGGGAAAACTCAAGAGCAGAAAACCTGATATGATCATCGCTATGTGCGGATGTATGATGCAGGAAGAACATGTGGTGGAGACTATAAAAAAGAGCTACAGATTTGTAGATATCATTTTCGGAACTCATAATATATATAAACTGGCAGAGCTGTTATATATTTATTACAAAGAAAATGTTGTATTGCCTCAAGATAACTTAACTACAAAAAATAGCACTAAAATAAATAATGAGGCTGATAGTTCTGTAACTGTTACAGAAAATGATAAAACAGAAAGTAAATCAGATAATATTTCATGTAATACTTTAGATAATATAATAGATGATAAAAAAGATAGTGAAATAAATAAAAAGAATTCAAAAGAAAAGAAAATCGTCATCAAGAAAAAACACAAGATGGTGGTTGATATCCTGAAAGGAA
>JAEEKN010000129.1 GCA_016282435.1 Lachnospiraceae bacterium
AGAAGCCTTCGGACGACCCGATCATAGCTGTGCGTGCGCTGAAGCTGCGTACAAATCTGTCTGAGCTTAACCAGTATTATAAGAAAAATATCCCCGATGCAAAATCCTGGATGGAATCAACCGAAAGTGCATTAAGAAACACTTCCGAAGTTCTTACAAAGATCCATACATACTGTGTTCAGGGTGCCAACGATCCTCTGACAGAGGCAGAGAGAAAAAGCATAGTTGACAATCTTATCGAATTAAAGAAACAGATATATCAGGAAGGCAATTCAAACTATGCCGGAAGATATCTTTTCACCGGATATAAGACCAGTACCAGTCTCGTGTTTGAGAATGAGGAGAAAAACATAGAATACAGTATAACCGAAAAATTTTCACCTTCGGATATAGAAATATCGGACAGGATTGTAGACTCGCTTGAGGTCAATAGCGTAAATGCCGATGATCTTGACACCTTTGAGATTGAAGAACGTCCTACATCCGCAACAATCTACAGGATAAGGCTTGCCTATGATAACTTGAAGAAAACAGAAGACGGAGCAAGCATCTCGATAAAGATCCCTGAACTTGACGAGGAAGGAAATCCGGTTCCCGATCCGGATGAGGAAGGCGCATATCTCTATGAAGAAGAACTGACCGAAAGCGATATGGTCATCATGAACTCCAAAGACCCCAAAGCATATAAGTTTGAAGAGGGTGAGGAAAATGACATCCACTTCTTAGAAGATACAGGCGAGATCATATTCGGACCCGAGAGATATAACGAGTGGCGTGAGAAAAACTTTGAGATAACCTATGTGAAAAACGAGTTTGAAAAGGATGAATTAAGACCGGAACACTATTTTGACTGTACTGCCTACGATCTGACACTTCCGGAGGATCAGAGGGAAGCAAAAAAAATAGAATACACTGTTGAAGACCAGCAGATAGCTTATGAGATAAACTTTAACCAGAGGCTTGCAATAAATGTACAGGCAAAGGACGCATTCAGGCACGCTATCGGAAGGACTGTGGAAGACATACTTATATCTATCCAAGATGTAAATACCGTAAAGGATAAGATAGCACGCATTGACAAAATGCTTGAAGATACAGCACTTGATGAAAATAAAGTGGCTAAGCTGAAAGAGATAAAAGGAGTCTTAGATACAGAACTCGCATTAAAGGACAGCCTTATGCGCGAGGCATTCGGCAGGGGACTTACTTCGATAATAAAGGAAGAAAACATAGTAAACTCGGCAACAAGTGATATCGGTACCCGTTACAACCGTATAGAACTGACCGAAGAACGCTTAAATACTCAGCAGGTAGAGTTTACAGACCTCCTTTCACAGAACGAAGACGCCGATCTTGTAGATACGATAGTCAACTATAATGCGGCAAATACCGTATACAATGCATCCCTTCAGGCAGCCGGTAAGGTTGTGAAGAATACACTTCTTGATTTTCTGTAGGATGTATATGGCTTAATGCGGTATGGTCTGATACAAGTTTTCAGAAAATTTAGTTGAAATATTTATAAAAGTGTAGTATAATTGCTTTCAGACATATCACAAAGTAGACAGAAGGCATATCATTGTGACTATGTAAATAAAGGGGTTCCAAAATAAAAAGGAGGATGTACTATGAATGTAAAAACAAGACACTTTGGGGAAGTTGATATTGATGAGAGCAAGGTTATCACCATGGATAACGGCTTATTCGGATTTGAGAATTATAAGAAATATGTTCTTCTTTATGATTCCAGCTCGGATGAGATCCCCAGCATACAGTGGCTTCAGAGTGTAGATGAGGAGCTTCTTGCGCTTCCTGTTATGATCCCTACCACCATAGTTCCCGACTACAATCCGGTAGTAGATGATGAGTATCTCGGAAATTTGGGTGAGTGGAGTGAAGATACCATATCTATGCTTGTAACTGTAACGGTACCTGCTGATATCAAGCAGATGTCCATTAATCTTAAGGCACCCATCATCATCAATACAACAACAATGAAGGGCAGTCAGGTAGTTGCGGAGAATCCTGATTATGAGATCAAGTTCAAGATTCATGACCTGCTTGAAGCTGCCAGAAAGAAAAAGGAGGAAGGCTGATGCTCGCATTATCAAGGAAGACAAATGAGTCCATCATGCTCGGCAATGATATAGAAGTAACCGTTCTGGAGATAAAAGGCGATCAGGTAAAAATAGGAGTTACAGCTCCGAAGTCGGTAGCCATCTTCAGGAAAGAAATATATCTTCAGATTCAGGAAGAAAACAAAAAAGCAGCTGAGAATCAGGTGGACAGGGATACTATCGAAAAATTATTTAAAATTTAATATTTTAATGTTAAGTTTTATTGAGAAGTATCCGATAAAGAAAATAGAATAGAATCCCATTAGTATATCCAAATATAACTAAAAGGATTTAGGCAGATAATCATGCGGATTTTATTTCTGTATGATTATTTGTATTTTGTGCGGATGATTGCGGTGATATTTTTTCCCGGGATTGTAAGCACAAGTCGGGAGAGTTTTTTAGTTCCCGATTGTAGCACAAGGAGGTGGACGGTGTTTTCACCGTCGGTACATGTTTAGGATAACCTAACGAAAGGAGAACAATATGGGAATAGAAGTTGTTGGATCAAATCAGTCCTATCAACCGGTTCAGTCTTATCAGCCGGCGCCCGTTGAATCTGCAACTGTTGTGAAAACAGGGTCAGAAGCTCTGACTAATATAGCAGTAAAGGCGCCCAGTTCTACAGCTGAAGGTCCGGTTAAGGGGGATAACGGGAAGCAGCCTTCTGAAGATGAAGTAAAGTCGGCCATCGAACAGGCTAACAAGCGTGCACGTGGATATTTCGGACATGCGAATGCCGAGTTTTCGTATCATGAAGCGACCAAGCGTATTTCTGTAAAGATAATAGACCAGGATACAAACGAAGTCATCCGTGAAATCCCGCCTGAGGAAACTCTGGATATGATAAGCAAGATGTGGGAACTGGCCGGCATAATAGTTGACGAGAAGAGGTAAACAGGGAAGTGTTTTAAGAACAAGGAGGTTGTATTATGCCTATACGAATGAGCGGAATGGCGTCAGGTCTTGATACGGATGCCGTTATAAAAGAATTGATGTCTGCCCAGTCATTAAAGAAGACAAATCTTGAAGGGAAAAAAGAGAAGCTTAGCTGGACGAAGGATAAGTGGAATGAGATGAACACAAAGCTGTATTCCTTCTATACAGATAAACTTTCACCATTAAAACTTCAGGGGAGCTATCAGACTAAAAAAGCAGTGTCTTCTGATGAAACCAAGGTAAAGGTATCTGCATCTAATGCAGTTTCGGGTTCATATTCGTTAAGCGTTGAGAAGTTGGCGTCTGCCGAGTATGTGACGGGAGCGGATATAAAAGACAGGGGTTATAGTAAGACTACACTGTTGGCGGATACAGGTATGTCCTCAGGACAGACTATAACCATTAAAACCGGTAAGGATTTGGATAATGTAGCTTCAATTACTATTGATTCGGAAACTACTATAGGTGATCTGGTTGACAAACTTAAGGAAGCCGGCATTAATGCAAATTTTGATGCGAAAAGCGGTCGTTTCTTTTTAGCCGCAAAGGATACCGGAGAAGACAACAAATTTACCATAGAGTCAGATGCTTTAGCAGGTGAAGGTCTTGAAAACCTTGGTCTTGGTAACATCACTGAGGAAATGGCAAGTAACGGAATAACAGCCAATAATAGTGGTGAGATGGCTATCGTGGCTGCGTCTGATGCGAGCATAAAACTAAACGGTGCAATCATTAACTCGGGTTCAAATACTATTCAGGTAAACGGTCTTACACTTGATCTTATCGGTACGACCAATGAGGATGGTATCAAATTAACTGTAAGTAATGATGTTGATGCTACATATGATAAGATAAAAGATTTTGTTAAATCGTATAATGAACTTATGACGGAGATGTATGAAAAGTATAGTGCACCGTCAGCAAAAGGATATTCAATGCTTACGTCCGATCAGAAGAAAGATATGACTGATGATCAGGTAAAGCTTTGGGAGAATAAGATAAAGGATTCCCTTCTCCGCAGGGATGATACGCTGAACGGTCTTATGTCAGCATTTAGAACTGCTATGCAAAAAACAGTGACAGTAGACGGGGAGTCATTTTCACTTTCAAGTTTTGGCATAGTTACAGGAGATTATACTGAGCGTGGTTTGCTTCATATAGAAGGTGATTCTGATGATCCTCAGTATTTGGATAAAACTAATAAATTAAAATCCATGCTTGAGAGCGACCCCGAGAAGGTGAGTAAAGCTCTTTCCAGTATTATGGATAACTTTTATGATACTTTATCCAACAAGATGTCGTCTTCGTCACTTTCTTCAGCACTTACATTCTATAATGATAAGCAGATGAAGACTCAGGTAGAAAGCTACGAGAAGCAAATAAAGAAATGGGAAACAAAGCTTCAGGATATTGAGGACAGATACTATAAGCAGTTCTCTGCAATGGAAAAAGCCATGGCAAATCTTCAGACCCAGCAAAGTCAGATGGCAGGTTTCTTCGGATAATGATATCTAAGGAATAAAATAATGTTTGTAAAAACTTCCGGAAAAAAGACCGGAAGTTTTTAATTTTACCTATAAAGGTATTTGAGTTTTTGACCGATATATGTGGTGTAGGACAAAAAAAGAGTAAATCGCCGGGAGCGAAGAAAGAGGTATGACATGACAGCAGCTATGGCTAATGTATATAAAAGCAATTCTATCCAGACAGCATCACCCGCAGAGTTGACACTTATGCTTTATGACGGAGCTATTAAGTTCTGTAACATAGCTCTCGGAGCTATTGAAAAAAATGATATACAAAAGGCAAATATCAACATCATCAAAGCTCAGAAGATAATCACCGAGTTCAGATGCACACTTGATTTCAAATATCCGGTAGCACAGGATTTTGAAAGAGTATATGATTATATATACAGAAGGCTTGTAGAAGCTAACATCCATAAGGATGCAGAAGTATTAGAAGATGCATTAAAGTATATCCGAGAGATGAGAGATACCTGGAAAGAGGTTATGAGACTAAACCGTGCACCATCTGGAACGTCTCAGATAAGATATGTGAATGCGGGCACACCTAAGGCTGCATCCATGTAAATTATATTCGTTATCTGCAAATTATAAAATAACAAAGCGGACACTTACTGTTTGACATAAACAAAAAGTATCCGCTTTGTAAATGTATAGGAGAAGATATGAGGGACGAAGAAAAACTTACTTATATAAATATATTGATATCATCGTTAAGAAAAAAAGAAGACCTACTTATAAAGATAAAGCTAGAAACAGAAAAACAGGCTGAGCTCATCCGTGAGACGGAGTTTGATGCAGATGAGTTTGATAAGACGCTTAATGTAAAGCAACAGTATATTGACAGCTTACTAAAGTTGGATGATGGTTTTCTTGATATATATGAGAAAGTAAAGGATACATTAAAGGAAAATCCCGCTGATTATAAAGCTGAAATTGAAGAAACAAAAGCACTTATAAAGAAACAGACAGAATTATCTATGGAGCTGCAAAGTCTTGAGTCAAAAAATCAGACAGGCCTCCAGATACATCTGTCTCAAGGTAAACAAAAGGTTAGGGATTTCAGAGCTAACTCCAGAACTGCCGCTGCATATTATAAGAATATGACAAACCGTCACCAGGAAGGTGACTCGTATTTCTTTAACCGGGAAAAGTAAAAGAAATTTTGATATAGTGTTGATTTTTTCGTATAGATATGTTATATATAAGATAACAACGGGAGAGCTCCTGCCCTATAGTGGAGAGCATTAACAATAGAAAGGATCCTATAAAAAGGATCTTTTTTTGTAAAAAGATAAAAAAGATGCAAAACAGGGGTTAAGTAATCCGGGTTTGAGTCCGATATAATAAATGTCGGGAGCAAAAAGAAAAAAGTTCCTGAAAAAAATAAAAAAATATTAGCAGGGGGGTTAAGAAACTTAGCGAACCTGCCGATATAAAAAGTGAGTAAAGCGAAAGCAACTTACTACAAACCTGCCGAGGGGGTTACCCCGGCACCCCGATCAGATGAGAGTACGGCTCAGAAGATCACAAAAAACTATTAAATGTGGCAAGGAAGCCACTACACATTCAAGGAGGAAAAATTATGA
>JAEEKN010000130.1 GCA_016282435.1 Lachnospiraceae bacterium
CATGATATATATCGCCTTTTTATCTCCGGACCTCGTCATAGATGATACACTCATCTGAATCTCATTGTTCATAGACTATTGATCACCCCACCATTCAGACTGACAACCCTTGTCTCACGAGAATAATACCATTTATTTCACAATATTTCAACAGTGAATCGGTATATTTTGCCTTATTCCCTATGGGCAAGGCAGTAGGTTCGCAATATAGACCCCTACGGGCAGGGCAGGAGATATTTCACTCGCACGCAGGATAGCGGATTTTGCGAAGGTATCGGGGGGATATACTTTTCTGTTTATACCTTTACGCTCCGGCAAAACGCAAAATCCTTCTCAGACATTTTCGCAAGCGAGCAGATACGGCTCGCTTATGAGCGCGAAAAGTCTGCGCGGAGCGGACAGCGTGCGAGTAAAACACATCCTGCCCCTGCCCTCTGTACAAGTTTTTAGACTTTTCCTCATACGAAAACAAAACCAAGTTGAATACAGAGTCAAAAAATATTAGAGTAAAATACATAAAGCAAAAAACAGTATATGATAGTTAAAATATGTTATAGAACCCCTAATTCTTTCAATTTCTCTATGGTTTTAGAGGCATCTACATGAAGAATACCGGTACCGCCCATGGCTTCCCATTCCTTTATATTTTTCTCGAGATCATCAATCAGAATGCAGTCTTTACCTGTACAGAACTTAGGTTTTTCTTCACGATATACGATATTGACCTTTATCTCCTTTGACAGGATTCGGTGCATCCAGCTTTTCTTATCATCTCCTGCGCTTTCGATTCCGCGCTTCGGTTTCGGAATACCAGTCAGGATCTCGCATTTTTCACCATACCTGCTATACACTGCATCGAACATTTCTTCAGCACCCGGCATGGGCTCCAGTTTATCGTAGAAGTGTCCAACATCCTTTATAGCCTGCCACATTTCATTTTCTGCAGACTGGCTTCTCTTTTCTGCGCATTGCGGAAGCGGCTCCATACCGCAGAGTTCTATCACTCCACGTTCGAAATCAGCTAATACACCGTCCATATCAAAAAATATCTTTTTAACATCCATATCTTCATCCTCCACATATTTATGAAAAGAGTTTCTACAATTTTAAAATTCATTATACCACGGATTTCGGTGGAGTTCAATCCGTTTTCGAAGCATTATAAAAATCCCTCCGACATTACTGTCGAAGGGACGTTTTTTAAATCATATATTTTTCATTCATTTAAAGATCTGTAATATGCCTCCAGCTTCGGGCGGGCGGCAACATAGAACGGTTCAAGATTTTTGTCGAAATGCATGCCCATGCTTTCCATGATAATGGAATCGGCTTTTTCAAACGACATACTGTCTTTATATATTCTTTTACTTACCAGTGCATCGTATACGTCTGCTATTGCCATGATACGTGCTTCGATAGGGATCTGTTCGCCTTTCAGCCCCTTCGGATAACCGGATCCGTCCCATCTTTCATGATGATAATGGGCAACATTTTCCGCCACTATCCTGAACTCGGCATCGTCGGTGTTTTTCAAGATTTCCCTTACTATTTTGGCACCCTCTTCGGCATGTTTCTTCATCTTTTCAAACTCATCGGGTTCAAACCTCCCGGGTTTTCTCAGGATAACATCATCTACGGCGATTTTTCCGAGATCGTGCATGGGAGCAGCCTTTATGATATTTTTACAAAATGAATCGGAAAGATTAAAAACATTGTCCTTCTTTATCTCATCAATAAGTATTCTCACACATTCACTCGTTCTCCTGATATGTCCTCCGGTTGAATTGTCACGGCTTTCAACCATCATGGCCATACTCATGATCAGATTGTTGTGCATTTCAATTATATGGTTTGTTTTTCTGTTTACCTGTTCCTTTAAGGATGAATTGAACTTATTCAGGAGCGTGATATACTTCTGGTCCTTTGTATCATCGGTTATTACCAGCTGGTATCCTCTTTTTCTCTTCCCGTCAAACAGATAGTTTACGTCGACCAGATAAATCTTATTATTCTTTTCATAATGGAATTTATCATGGTTCTCATTTTCTCTGAATTCCTCAATCCATTTGATACAGGTATTATTTATCATCTCATTTTTCGTCGCTGTTTTATCGACAATCAGATTCTCAAGTTCAGGGAACGTTTCTCTCGCGGTAGTATTGCTCCCGAGATAATTCATCTTAAAGTCGAATGATACAAAGCCTGTCGCACCCTTTTCGATCATGGATTCCATGGCTGTATCGGTTATGTCGTACAGGCATATCCGATATATTACACAAAGGTAGATGATTTCGTCTATTACAAATGCTATAGGAACAAGCTCAAACCTTTCTGTAAACATTCTTCCGAAGAAAAATGAAAATATCGTTACAATAAGAGAGGTAAATAGCAGATATATGGTCTTCCTTGAAACTGATTTCTTCTTTACATAACTGTAAATAAGAGCTCCGAGGCAGTCCAGTGCGTAGCCTATGATCATAGCATAAAACAGAAAATGAAAAGGCCCGTATTCATTCTTGTGGAGCACGCCCGTTCCGTTTATGATTTCAAAAGTTACATCCCTGTAATAAAGATCTGAATATCCGATACTGAGTACTCCGACAAAGACCACCATACTGCATACAAAATAAGAGGCACGTGTGATCTTCCAGACTCTGAGGTGGCAAAGTTCAAATATAATCAGCAGCAGGAAGACCATATTAAACGCAGCACCTATGTATATAACTTTTGTAGCCATGAGCGCCGCTTCAAGTGACTGTGATCTCGCCAAAAAGCAGTATCCGAGATTCTGTATCGGTGCAAATGCAAACATAAGTGAAAAATTGACATCAAAATGCTTATGGTGCATATATGCATAGATTATCGCCAGGACGACAGTCGCTGCAAACATAATATCATAATATAAAGCAACCATATACCATATTCCTCACACCATTTTAATTAATCTACTTACTAATTCCAAAACTAAATATATCACAAAAATGCCTGTAAATCAATTAAATTTTCTGAAAATATGTTACCGGAATCAACCGGAATTTTTGACCGATTTACACGCAAGTTTACTCTGAGGTCATTCGCTTATCGCACAAAAAATCCCCGGAATTTATTCCGGGGATGTCGTACTTACTAAATTCAATTTTGATCAATGTCACCTTGAAAACGTCTTCAGTTTTTCTCTTCAATTTTGCTATATCCGATTGTTTTCTCAGTCTAATGGAGTGCCAAACTCATCGTATGTATATTCATAAGTATCTTCAGAGCTTTCAGATTTACTGTACTACAACTATTGCTCACATCAAGCCTGATATTCAAATGTCTTTAAAAACCTGGACGCTCTTTCGGTTTTCGGAGCGGTAAAGAAACGTTCGGGATCGGAATCTTCGACAACCAACCCCCCATCCATGAAAATGATGCGATCAGCTATAGCTCTCGCAAATGCCATTTCATGCGTAACTATAAGCATTGTGCGCCCCTGTTTTGCCAGGTCCAGGACAACATCGAGAACTTCCCTGACCATCTCGGGATCAAGTGCCGCGGTGACTTCATCAAACAAAAGGATTTCAGGATGCATTATAAGTGCTCTTACTATGGCAACTCTCTGTTTCTGTCCGCCTGAGAGCTGTCTGGGATAGTTGTCCTTTTTTGACGACAAGCCCACTTTCTCCAATAGCTGCTCTGCTTCCCTGCGTACTTCGTCCTTGTTTCTCTTCTGAACCTTCAGCGGGGCAAGCATCACATTTCCTAGTATGGTTTTATGTGGGAAAAGATCATAACTTTGAAAGACCATACCGATTTTTTGTCTGTATGTAGTATTCTTACCCGGTAACGGATTGATCGTCTCTCCTTCTAAAATCACTTTACCGTCCTGAATGTCCTCAAGCCCGTTAATGCAGCGCAGCAATGTACTTTTTCCACATCCGGAAGGTCCTACTATTACCACAACCTCTCCTTTATTTACCGTGAGATTAATATCTTTGAGCACAGTCAGGTCATCGTAGTTCTTATGCAGATGGTCGATTTTAAGTATCTCTTCTTTCTGTTGTTTGTTATCCATTTTGTTAACCTCATACAACAAATATTTTAAGAATTTAACTTGCCCACTTCTTTGCAAGATATTTTGAAATACAGCTTATCGGCCAGCACGCCAGAAAATACAGCAGGAATATCACCGCAACCACACCGAATGCAGCGTTTGGCTCTGTTTTTCTGTTAGCCTCGATGATCTGTTGTCCCACCTTGAGTACCTCTACTATACCGATCATCATAACAAGGCTTGTAGTCTTGATCATTCTCGTGATCAGATTGATGGACAACGGCAAAAGTCTTCTGACTATCTGCGGGATTATAACATAAATATATGTCTGGATCCTGCTTAAGCCCAAGGCCTGGCTGCTTTCATACTGAATTGGCGGGATACTGATAAGACAGCCTCTCACAAGATCCGCCATCTCTGCACTCCCCCAGAAAGAAAACACTATCAATGCCGCTGTTTCCGCTGAAAGGTTGAGTCCTGTCAGCTTCGTAAAGCCAAAGAAAACTATGAATAAAAGCACCATCTGAGGCATGATCCTGACGATTTCAAGATATACCCTGAGAAGTATATTTACCACTTTTTTCTTCGAGGTCATCAACATTCCCAGCACTATACCCAGTACTATGCTTATTATAACAGAAATAAGACTTATTTTCATTGCAGCACCTAAACCTTCTAAGAGCCGCAAAAAGTTTTTCCCTTTGAAAATGACTTCTATTCCCATATCTCTATTCTCCAAACATACCGAAACGCGCCTTCTTCTCAACATAGCTTCCCACAAAAGAAACCGGAAGAAGCATCAGAATATAGAACAATACCAGTAAAAACAGGCTTTCAGTCGTATTATAATGAAGGCCGATAAGATCCTTAGCTGTAAACATCAGATCCATCAGGCTTATTGCCGAGAACACACTGGTTTCTTTCAGGAGAAATATCACATTTGCTACCAGTCCGGGTACGCTCATACCAAACGCCTGGGGCCATATGATAAACCTGAATATCTGCCATTTTGTCATTCCTAGCGATATCGCACTCTCAGTCTGTATCCGAGGTACCGCGTCAAGACCACTCCTTATACTCTCCGCCATATAGCTTCCGCCCAGGAGTCCAAGTCCGAGTATTCCGCAGAGTTCTGCAGAGATTCTGATTCCCACTGTCGGCAGCCCGTAATATATGAAAAACAACTGAACAAGCAATGGTGTATTACGA
>JAEEKN010000131.1 GCA_016282435.1 Lachnospiraceae bacterium
ATTCTCATCGCTCGGATTACTTAAGAATCTGCCTTTCGATACCATAAAAATAGATAAAAGCTTTGTGATGAATATCGAGAAGGATGAGAGAGAAAAGCAGCTTTTGAGAAATTTTACCGATCTCGCAGGAGTCTTTGGCGCAGATGTATGTGTTGAAGGTATCGAGACGCCCGGAATGCGCAATATTATCCGTGAGTACGGTATTCATAGTTTCCAGGGGTATTATTATTCAACCCCCATAACTATCGATGAGCTTTTGGAAAAGGTAAAAACCGGCTCATACTGCTTCGCCAGAGATGAAAAATAAGATTTAGAGGTGGTTAAACAGATATGCTTGATCAGTTTTCGAGAACCCGCCTTCTTTTAGGTCAGGAAGGAATGGAAGCACTTCAGAAAAAGAAAGTAGCGATATTCGGTATAGGGGGCGTGGGAGGATATGTATGCGAGGCTCTGGTCCGTAGCGGAATAGGAGCATTTGATCTCGTGGATGATGACAAGGTATGCCTCACGAATCTGAACAGGCAGATTATAGCTACGCGAAAAACAGTAGGGAAATACAAGGTTGATGTGATGAAAGAGCGTATGCTGGACATCAATCCGAAGGCAGACATAGAAGTACATAAATGCTTTTTTCTTCCTGCAAATGCTGATGAATTCCCTTTTGATGAATATGATTATATAGTGGATGCGGTAGATACCGTGACTGCAAAGCTGGAACTCATCTTAAGAGCTCAGGCAAAGAATATTCCGATAATCAGTGCGATGGGAGCCGGCAACAAGCTGGATGCCGGAAGACTGAAGATAGCTGACATATATGATACACGTATCTGTCCGCTCGCCAGGGTAATGCGCAGGGAGTTGAAAAAACGTGATGTTAAGCATCTGAAAGTAGTATATTCGGATGAACCTCCGGTAAGACCTATAGAAGATATGTCAATCAGCTGCAGAACGAACTGTATCTGTCCCCCCGGAACAGAACACAAGTGTACTGAAAGAAGGGATATTCCCGGAAGTACCGCATTCGTTCCGGCGGTAGCAGGACTTCTTATTGCAGGAGAGATAGTAAAGGATTTGAGCATTCCCCGGTCGTAACCGGGGTGTTTTTTAATTATTTTTGGTGACAACTATGGAGATAGAGTACGAATTGATCAGGAGCAAAAGAAAAACAATGTCTGTCACTGTCAAGGACGGAAGATTGATAGTGAGAGCTCCTCTAAATCTAAAAAAGTCAGAAATAGAGAATTTTCTGGATAAACATACGGGATGGATAGAAAAGCAACTCAAAAAATCGAAAGAGATGCAGGATACCTTGGACTCAGTACCGGCTTTATCAATAGAAGATATAAAGGAACTGGCAGATGAGGCATTAAAAGTTATCCCGGACAGAGTTCGGTTTTATGCCGAAAAAATGGGTGTAACTTATGGAAGGATAACCATAAGGAACCAAAAATCAAAATGGGGAAGCTGTACCGCAAAAGGCAATCTGAATTTTAACTGCCTTCTGATGCTCGCTCCACGTGAGGTGTTGGACGGTGTCATAGTCCATGAACTTGCCCACAGAAAACATATGGATCATTCTGCTGAATTTTATGAAGAAATAATCAAGGTCTATCCCGATTACAAAAAATGGGATATGTGGCTGAAAGAAAACGGAACACTTTTGATAAAAAGGATGCTAAGATCCTTTGACTATTAAAGGTTTACAGCGGCTGATCTTTATTTGGGAACCGGAGTATTCTGTGCTTCGTCTAATGTGCGAAGACAGATAGAGGAGGTCTAGATTATTATGAAAATGAGAAAAAGATTATTAAGTTGGTGTTTGGCAGCGGTTCTGGCATGATTAGGATAGTGATCGATTCTTTTGATGAAGAACAGAGTCTGAATCTAAAGGAAACAGAGAATATTCTGAATGGAATGTGATGAAGTTAGAGTCTTTATATTGAAACAATCCTTATGATTTTGCCGAGCAGTCCTATTTTTATTGGTGTTATGAGAGACTGTGAGCTATATTTTTGGTATAGATGGAGACAGGGGACGATTCTGTGGCACCGGATTTGGTAATACAGAATCGTCCATTTTCAAATATGATTTACTTCATTAAATATTCACATTTTGATGGTACAATCAAATTGTAAAAAATAATTACCCGGAGAAGACAAATATGACTGAGATTGGTTATGATATATATGGTGATAAAATTCCTGAGATGAAGGAAGTTTTACAAGACTTAGAAACGCACATTTCAAGTATTAGAGATAAGCTGACTAAAGAAAATGGCATGGATCCGATAGAACATTTCCTGGCTCGTATCAAATCGGATGAGAGTATGCGAGAAAAATGCAGGAGACGGAATCTGCCTGAGACTCAGGAAAGTGCATTGCAGGAGATATTTGATGCCATCGGCATAAGGATAGTTTGTGCATTCTTGGATGATATCTATACCATCAGGGATTACTTGGCAGGCATGAATGGATATAAGATAATCCGGGAAAAGGACTACATAAAAAATGCCAAACCGAACGGATACCGCAGTTATCATATGATACTGCAGTCAGAATCGGGGTTTTATTGTGAGATACAGCTCCGCACCATATCAATGGATACCTGGGCAGCACTTGAACATCATATGAGATATAAGAAAAGCATTACCGGGAACACTGATCTTATCAGCAGTGAACTTAAACGCTGTGCGGATGAGCTGGCGTCCACAGACATTTCGATGCAGGCAATTAAAAAACTGATAATGACTTCATAAATGAAATGATTTATCATCTCGAAAACAGACAGTATGTCATCCTGAGCGTGAGCGAAGGATCTTAAGATATTACGACCAACTATATGAAAAGGAGCATATTATTATGAAACTACTTCTGGCCGAAGATACATCAGACCTCAATAGAGCCATAACAGCCATACTGAATCATGAAAACTACGAAGTAGACAGTGTATTTGATGGCGAAGAGGCCTCGAAAAAGATAAATGAAACTGATTATGACGGTGTAATACTGGATATTATGATGCCTAAGAAGGATGGCATAGAAGTTTTGAAAGAAATGCGAAGCCGTCATATCCTGACACCGGTACTGTTGCTTACTGCAAAATCAGAAATAGATGATCGTGTAGCCGGACTGGATGCAGGTGCGGATGATTATCTGCCAAAACCATTCGCCATGAAAGAACTTCTTGCACGCATACGGTCAATGACAAGGCGTTACACAGAGTATGAAAATGTATCATATGAATTTGCAGATTTAATACTTGATCCAAAGACCTTTGCACTTTCGGCAAAAAATTCCATCAGCCTGTCAGTCAAAGAATTTGAACTGATGCAGATGTTTCTGGCTAACGCAGATATAGAGTTTTCCACCGAACATATCCTGGAAAAAATCTGGAAAAACGAAAGCAATGCTCAGGCAGATACAGTCTGGCTATATGTTACGTACCTTAGAGGAAAACTTTCATCCGTCGGTTCAAAAGTCAGTATAGACGGTGAGCGGGGCGGATCATTTAAGCTTTGTTGTAGCTAATATGTAATTTTATATATGTCTATATAGACAGTCAATTATTTTGATGTTTATATATTGGGAAAGGAGGGGAAATAGTTGAGCACAAAAGAAATCCACGACTTAAGGCGGAAATTTATTATAATAGCCATGCTTTCTTTCCTGACAGTTATGATGTTTATCGGTATTGTCATAAATGTCGTGAGCCATACCGTAACGATTCGCTCTATAAAAAACACTTTAAGTACCATCAGGGAAAGTAAAGGCAAGATAAACGATGCTCCTGAACTGGGTGAAGGTGATATGCCGTTTATACCATCTTTTTATGATGCATTTTCACCGAAATACCGACACAATCATTATTATATGTTCATCGTTGATTCATCAGATGATGTCACCTATTTTTCAAGCAATGCGGTAAATAATACCGAGCTTGAGCTTGTACGAAAGTATGCCGAACAGATACTGGAAGATGATGATGACTTTGGAAGCTATGGAGTATACTATTTCCAAAAAAACGAAGATGATGGCACGGAAATACTTACCATCCTTGACTGTACTTCGGAAATTTCATCATCAAAAAGACTTTTGGGTGCTACGATACTTACTTGCATAGCGGCATTTGTCATAGCATTCATATTAGTCAGGATTTTCTCATGGAGACTTATACAGCCCGAAATCGAAAACAGTGAAAGGCAAAAAGAATTTATAACCAATGCCAGCCATGAACTGAAAACTCCGCTGGCAGTTATACGAGCCAACACAGAACTTTTAGAAGTAACGAACGGAGAAAATGAATGGACAAAATCTACGCTTAATCAGGTGGATCATATGAACGGTCTGATACAAAACCTGGTGATGATAGCAAAGGCTGAAGAACGTGAGGATAAAAGCAAGCTGGCAGAAATCAATGCATCAGAGGCAGTGGAACAGACCGTTGCACCATACAGGGCTTTGGCAGAACAATCAGGGAAAAACTTAAAAACAAACATAGAAAAAGATGTGATGGTGACTTTGGATGAAAGTAAGCTGCGCCAGCTCTCAACAATACTTGTGGATAACGCATTAAAGTACTGTGATGAAAACGGTGAAGTAGAAGTGAGTCTCATTCCCATAAAGCATGGTCAGATGAGGATGCGACTGGTAGTATCAAATTCATATAAGGACGGAGCAGGTATAGACTGTAACAGATTTTTTGACAGGTTCTACAGAGAGGACCAGTCACATAATATCGACAAGGGAGGATATGGTATAGGACTTTCTATAGCCGAAAGCATCTGCCGCCGGTATGGTGGAAATATAAAAGCAGGATGGAAAGACGGAGTCATATCATTTATTGTAAATCTTTGATAGAAAAAATCTAAAGGTGGGGATCAGATTATTATCAAAGTACTTGACAAAAATGGTTTATCGTGATAAACTATGTTTAGTTTATCGCAATAAACCATTATATTTTGAAGAAAGGATTCAAGTATGGGACAACTATTTATAAAAGTGTTAAATCTCAGTATAGTCGCCGGCTGGCTGGTATTAGCTATAGTTGTTTTGCGGGCAGTCTTTAGAAAAGTACCAAGGTGGATTTACTGTAGCCTGTGGGCATTAGTTGGACTGCGGTTAATAGTTCCGTTTTCGCTGCAGAGCATGTTCAGTGTAATACCAAGTGCGGAAACAGTACCTCAGGATATAGTATATTCCCAGACTCCGGAAATACATACAGGGTTTACTGCGGCAAATTTGTATATTAATCCGGTAATAAAGGATACATTTTCACCAGTGCTTGGTGACAGCGTAAATCCACTTCAAGTCTGGATGGAAGTTATTGGGATAGTTTGGCTTATAGGTATAGCCGGCATGCTTATGTTTGCCTTTGTGAGTTATCTTAAGTTGAGAAAGAAAACATCGGCATATATCATTATACATAATGAAGCTATAGATTTTGAAAAAAATGCAGGCAATGGTAATTTTAGGTGCAAAAAAGAAATGCCATATCCTGTATATGCATGCGATGACATCGATTCACCTTTTATCTTAGGGTTATTTCGACCGAAGATTTTTATACCGTCAGGTATGGATCAGGTTAATCTGGAGAGCGTATATTCTCATGAGATGGCACATATAGAGCGCAAGGATTTTCTGTGGAAACCTTTAGGATTTCTGATACTTACCGTATACTGGTTCAATCCTCTTATGTGGGTGGCGTATATACTTCTATGTAGGGATATAGAAGGAGCCTGCGATGAGAAAGTTATAAACAGTATGGACAGTGAAGAACGCGTGGCATATTCGCAAGCACTGCTAAACTGTGGGACACATACCCGAAAGTTTTCGGTTTGCCCTCTTAGTTTTGGAGAAACCGGAGTTAAAAGCAGGGTAAAGTCGGTATTAAACTACAAAAAGCCTGCTTTCTGGGTCATATTCGTGGCATTGATAGCCTGTGTTGTTATCGGGATATGCTTCCTGACAGATCCCCAAGATAATGTGAAGGGAGCCGGAGTGGACAATGGAAATGATAATACCAGTACCTTGGATGAAGATGTAACTACAAACAAATATGCTGCATTGATTTCAGACTATTATGCAAATGAGAACAATATATTGGGCATGAATTATACTGATGTTCATGAAAAGTATGGTGAACCAACAGGTTGCCTGAGTGGATTTTTTGGCGATATATATGATTATGGAAATGGCAGCTTGATATTGTATTATGATAGGGACACAAAGACTGTAAACTATATAAAAAGGGATGTATCGACAGGAAATACCGGATATGAAATTTTTATATCAGTTCTATCCGGAGAAGAGCAGTTTTGTTATGTCGATGATGGTATCCGTCAAATGGTCAGCATTGATGATGTCCCATCGTTATTTACTCCCGGAGATTCATTTACTAAAATAGGAGCATACACATTCTGTGACCTTGATTCTGATGGAGTCAGTGAAGCCATTCTTGAAATTTCAGCTGTGGCAGGAGACGCGGGCGGAAAGCTAATACTCCATCGAATGAACGGGAAAATATATGGCTACAGAACAAACTATAGGACTCTTTGGAACATAAAGGAGGACGGTACATATCAGTATTCCTCATGGGTGATGACGGAAGAGGGTTTTGCCCGTATTACATCATTCTCGGAAGACAGTTATACGGAAGATAAGTTTTCATATGCCAAAGGAGATTATGAAGGAGCGGATACTTTTGTAGTGCAGCATATATCTGCGACAGAAGGAGCATTTCTTGATGAGTCTAAAAAGCAGAAAAGCAAAATGAATATAAGATGGTTTGGGTATGCTAAGGAATTCCTTGAAGAGCCGGATCCGACACAGACACCGGCTATGGATACAGTATCTGAAGGATTGATAATCGACACGAATGATAATGAACAATCTGTTCTTGTTGTACTATCACCGGATTTCTTTGAAGATGAAAAATATATCCGTAGTAAAGTTTACGTATGTACTGACGAAGTTGGCTGTTGCTTTAATGATCCGAGGATTCTAACATTATATTTAGACAGTGATGGAAAAGCATCTTATACTCAGCCATTAGTCAGCAGCTATTTACCCGGTAATCTTAAATGGAAAATCGAAGATAATACTATAGTTATCACAAACGGCACTCAAAAAAATTACCTGGAGATAGTTGAAGGAGGCCTGAAGTTTAGATCTGAGGGATCATCGGGATTTATAAACTATGATGTACCCGACGGTGCATTTTTCAGATGGGAATATAATCTGATAGATCATGATTAGACATTCTGATTACGGCTGATGACATTTGTATATGATCACATTCATTTATTTAAGGAAGGTACAGATTTATGCATGATATTGAATTAGGTTTAGTACAGGAAAGGTTCGCAGATCTGGTATGGGCGAATGAACCTGTAGCTTCGGGAGAATTGGTAAAACTCAGTGCAGAGGCATTTGGATGGAAGAAACCGACTACCTATACAGTATTAAGGAAACTATGTGAAAAAGGACTACTCAAAAATGAAAACGGGATAGTATCCTCTGTGATATCGAGGGATGAATTTTACTCAAAACGTAGTGAACAGATAGTGACAGAGTCCTATGGAGGCTCATTGCCGTCGTTTATAGCTGCATTTATATCGCGAAAGAAACTTAGTACAGAAGAAGCCCAAGAGATACAGCAGATGATCGATGCATTCAAAAAATAATTGGAGACAGGAGACGGTTATGTGTAGCTGATTAATGGTTACACATAACCGTTCCTCTTTTCTATTTCACAAAAAAATTGTTTAATAGTAAATAAGTTAATGAAAAACAATTTTGGACAATTTGTGCTCATTGTGCTTAAAAAAAGTATTAAAAAAAATTTTGGGAAAAGTGAAACCAAACTTTTTGTTTGTTGATATATATAATGAGGACCTCAAAAAAAGAGAGGACAAAAGATGTCTGATGATGAGATAATAGAACTGCTAAACAATAAGGATGAGGGGGCTATAACGGCAGTAAAAGGAAAGTATTATAGCTATCTTTACAAGATATCCTTTCAAATTGTTGGTAATCACGAAGATGCAGAAGAGTGCCTGAATGATATCTTACTGGAATTGTGGAATACTTCTTATCCCAAAAGTTATAAGGAGCTGTACGCCATAGATCCCGAACTTACATACTGCATGGATACAGACCTTGGGGATACTGAAGCCAAATATCATGATGAAAG
>JAEEKN010000132.1 GCA_016282435.1 Lachnospiraceae bacterium
CCTATTAGTAACATCTTTTCTCAACTTTACTCAGTGAAATAAAAAATTTTTTAAAAATTATTTACTTTTATTCGAGTAACTGATTTAAAACACCTCATCAGGCTGCTTCGCAGCCACCTTCCCCTCGAAGGGAAGGCTTTAAATATAGTTTACAAAAAAATAAGAGCAGTCCCCCATAGGGACTACCCTGTAATTTTCATTAAAATTCAGTACCGGAGTGTTCATAACCGGCTTCTTCCATCTTTTCTTTCAATGCCTGGCGGCCTCGGGTGGAGAGATTATAGACCTGTTTCTTGCTCTTCCCCATGACTTCGGCTATCTCATCAACTTCCATATTTTCAAAATACATAAGATGCAGTACCTGTCTGTATTCAGGACTTATGGCTTTCATGGACTCATACAGGATTTTGTTCCGTTCCTCCTTCAAAAGCTCCACTTCCGGAAGCCCCGAGTCACTCTCTGCAGTATCTACTTCTTCGTTTAACGGCAGGAAGAAGAAGCGACGTTTACGAAGCGAGTTGCAGGCCAGATTCCTCGCTATACCGAATAGCCAGGTCTTGAAACTGCTCTTCCGGGAGAATTTTGCAGTCCTGGATGCTATGGTAGCATATGCATCCAGCATGATATCCTCTGCATCCTCCATATTTTTGAGTATCCCGTAAATGAAGAATGTCAGCTCCTCCCTGTGGCGCTCCAGAAGAACCTTCAACGCATCATTGTCATACAAGCGCTCGTAACGGTCGAAAAGTTCCTCGTCGGTCTCTATTAAGTTTTCAGGTTCATTCTTTGAAACGCTCATATCTGTCGAAAGCCCCTAACCACTCTGATATCCTGATAACACTGTAATAGAAGTAGTATAACATATTTCACTACAGAAAAAAAGTATATTTATAAGAAAAATCGAATTTTTTTAAAAAACTTGCAAAATGGCGCAAAATCCTATATTATATAACAAAATGATGCAGAGCATTATTTTGTTTCCGAGGAAACGCCGAAAGCGTTTTTGAGGTTACATTGACTAAGGTACATAGGAATCCTTGATTTGTTACCGAGAAACACCGAGTGCGTTTTCGAGGTGACATTGACTGCAATATTATACACGCATCCCGAAAGGGGTTTCCAAAAGACAAGGTGATATAAATATGAAGAACATCGAAGACCAAATGTCAGAAATACTGAGAAGAGCTGAAGTCATAAAAGTGAAAAAAGATTATCAGAAGATGATGATAGGGTTTGCGGTATCGATAGCGGCATGTGTAGCACTGCTGGTAGTCGTATCGACCCTCATTCCCGATATAAAAGGCTCCGGATACGTAGCAGAAGCTTCCGAATACGGAAGTCTTGTAGTCAGCGCGCCTTACTTCGGATTTGTGGTCATAGGATTCCTTTCATTCACACTCGGAGTACTGATCACACTGCTCTGCTTAAAAGTCAGGGACATGAAGAAATTTGAACAACAGGATGCAAAAGGTGCAAGACCTGAAAACTAAAGACAGAGGTTTTCTGAGCCATGGATATATTTATCATCATCACTGAAGTACTTCAGGTGCTCATAGTCAGCTTTACTATAGTCATGACTGTAAAAAGAATACAAAATACCGGGTATTCCATCATCCTAATATTTTTTGCGTTCGCCATGTTCTGCCTCGTACTCGGTGATCTATACTGGGTAGCATTGGAAACGATCAACCCCGATACCCGTGTTCCTACCAGCGTGGACGAGATCGGTGAGATCGGTACCGCGCTTCTTCTGGCGTCAATCCTAAGTATCGCATTAAAAGAGCTTCACACCAAAAGAGCATTTGTCACCATCATTACTATATTATATACTATAGTGACCGCATTCCTGTGGACAGCATGGGGCGCTGAATGGACCAAGAACATAATAAGCGGTACTTATTTTGGATACTTTATACTGGCCACAGTCATTGCCTGTAAAAAAACAAAAGCATTCAAAAAAATAACATCAGTTATCATGGGCTGCATATTATACATCGTGGCTGCTCTGGAAGTAATAGCTCTCTATGTACCGGAAGAAATTTTCGATACTTTTGATCTCACGTGCGAGTTTATAATGTTTTCATTAGTTGCAGTAGTGATGGTCAGAACATGCATGTTTCTGCGGGCTACTAGAAAGAAGAATACTCTCGAGGCATCACAAAAAGCTCTTGCGATTACCGCATTTTTGATTTTTCTTTGTCAGAATACCATGTACATAAGTGGAGATCCGTTTTTCGCGATAGCCGATAACTTATGTTCCATAGCATATCTTCTAATGTTCTTTGCCGTTTTATTATATGAAAACATCAGAATACAGGAAGGACTTAAAGTACCCACGCTTAGAGGAGGGAAGGCAATATGATCTATTCAGAGAATATTCTCATCTGTATAGCCATTCCTCTGCTTATAGCTCTGGTCTTTACGAAGAGGAGCACCCGCAGGTTTATCATCTCATTTATACTTGGTATGCTGGTATGTCTGATTGCTGCATACATTAGCGGATTTATCAAAGTAGTACTGGATGCAAGCCATGACGATATAGCGGTCTTCTATTCTCCTCTTATCGAGGAAATACTGAAGCTACTCCCGCTCCTGTTTTATATGTTCATATTCTACCCCCATGATAACGAGATATTCATCATGGCGCTCGGACTGTGTCTCGGCTTCGCGACATTTGAGAACTGCTGCTACATCCTGTCGGCCGGAGCTTCCAGCATGGCATACGTCCTGATCAGGGGCATGGCTGTCGGCGTAATGCATCTGGTATGTATCCTGTTGCTTGTCCTAGGACTATGCTCAGCCCGTTTCTTCAAAGTGTTTACTTTGGCAAGTGTTATAGGATCGCTGTCCCTGTCCGTTACTTTCCATGGTCTGTATAACCTGCTGGTTTCAAACCAGGGAATCAGTTCATATCTCGGATATTTTCTTCCTCTGGTCACCGCCGGACTCCTGTATATACCATATAGGAAACTGACCGGAAATCGAAGTGAGGAGTAAAATAAAAACACTATCCCGATTTTTTTTCGAGATAGTGTTTTTTTCACTTACTCAATGATCTCCGTAATGTGATCCACATTCCAGTATTTCAAGAGGATCCGC
>JAEEKN010000133.1 GCA_016282435.1 Lachnospiraceae bacterium
AAGCACAGAAGCAAAATGAAGGCAACGCAAACAAGCATTACCGTCACCGTGATCATAATGATATGTTTTTTCAGCAGTTTTTTACGCATCCCCTGAACAGTCTCTTTTCAAACTTGTATCTGCTCATGATCTCTTCGTTCAGATACTCGATGTCAAAATCCCGGAATATGTACCGTGTATCATCTTCATCAAAGAATCGTTTAAGAGTTCCCGACTCCGTTTCGAACACATGCTTCTCAATCTCCGTCCCCTTGCCTGCACCGTGGTTCACATCGTGCAGGGAATTAACACGGAAGATCAGATGGCCACCTGAAGTAAGGATCCTCCGTATCTCCTTAAGTATCCTCTCAGTATCCTTTTCTGTAAAATAATGCAGACACAGGTCCGCGATCACCACATCAAAGGATCCGTCTTCAAAAGGGATACCATCCAGCATATCAAAACAGTATGCCTCGCCAATTTCGGGAAAGTTCTTCCTTATGTTTTCTATCGCAATCTCCGACAGATCACATGGGATCACTCTTTTCCCTTTAGAGATAAGATACAGGGTATCATTTCCGCCGCCGCATCCGAGGTCAAGTATGGGCTTATCCGTATTCATGATAATGTCATCAAATCTCTCAAGCCAGTCATCCGTCTTTATGACACTCCTGTCGTAGGACTGACTCCCGTGACTGTCATCCCAGTATTTCTTTGATGCGGCTCTGTGATCCGTGCTCATGCTCCCTCCTCCTGCCATAACAGTTATTCCTGCTCTTTTCCAGCTCCGATCATATTCACTTATAACAGTATATCAGTAAATCAGCAAAAATACTTCCCATACCGTTCTGATATGGGAAGTTTTCCAGAGTATTATCTCAGATATTATTCATACAGGTGATCTGTTCCGCCACAAAGTAATCGCTATTTTTGATATATTCATATACTGCGATATTGAGTTCTGTCAGGGCTCTGTCGCATGTGGCCTTTGCCGCCTCATAATCCGATGCATATTCTTTTCAATAATTATATTTCAGCGGACAACTACTTGACAAAGCAAAGTAGTGATGGTAAAAAGATTATCAGACTACTAAGCAATGCAAAGTAGCTACCCTGTATAAAGGAATAACACAATGGACAACTCACAACTACTGAAGGGCATACTTGAGGGCTGCGTCCTTGCGATAATCGCGGAAGGCGAGACCTATGGCTACGAGATAATCGGTGAGCTTGAAAAGGCGGGCTTTGAGGATATCGGGGAGGGGACGCTTTATCCTGTTCTCACGCGCCTTGACAAAAACAAGCTGATACGCTGCCGAAGAGCCAAATCTCCCCTAGGGCCTGTCAGGAAATACTACAGCATAACCGCCGAGGGAACGAAGGCACTTGACGATTTCAAGGACCGCTACAGCAGGATATCCGCAAGTGCAATATCTGTGTTATTCGGTACGAAAAAGAGCTTACCTGTAAAGAAGTGAAGGGAGAATAACCATGGAATTTGAACTTATGAAGGAGCAGCTGAATGGCGAATACAGAAAAGTATTTGAAGCTGCATGGATATACGGAATAATGAAGAACGTGTCAAATGAGATGCTGATCGACAGGCTGACAGAACTATACGACATACTGCTGACGGCACAGACCGAGGGAAGGGATGTCCGCCGCATTGCCGGCAGCAGCACCGAGCGATTTTGTAAGGATCTTTACGGAGATTACACTCCCTTCGACAGACTTAAGTTTATTCCCCGCATGATATACACCTATGCGTGGTGCATCTTCGTTATCGAGCTGCTGACGTTCACAGCAGATACCGGCAACGGCAGAACCAACATCCTTCCATGTCTTTTCGGAATAGGGATCGGAGTGATCTTTGAACTTGTCTGCCGCCTTGTTATAGCAAAGGTGATGTTCAAAAGTAAGAAGATAAGCCCGGCTGCCTGGAATAATATGGCACTGCTTATTTTTGTGGCTATTCTCATGGGAATGCTTTTCTCACAGCATTATATAAGCGCAGAACTGAACGTCCCTACTCTGCCGCTGATCATCGGAAGCGGTATGTATATTGCGATATTCTTTGTCGCAAGAAGCATATACAGATACAAAAACTTCGGAACCATACGGAATGTGCACAAGCAGATGCTGAAGGACAACTACTACAAGGAGCTCAGCAGCACCCAGCTTGAAACCGCAGTTCTCAAAGGCTGGGGAAAGCGCTATGAAAAGATGTCTGCAAAAGGAAAAATCACTGCGGAAGGATTTGTTGAAAGGCTCCAAAAGGATGAGCGTATAAACGATATTGCCGACAGGGGCTTTGATATTTTCGTTGCGGTGCTTTATATCTTCACAATCATAGAGAGAATGACCGACCCCGAACAAGGAGCATTCGATCTGGTTTGCTATGCTCTGGTGATGGGATTCTTCCTCTTCCTGACATGGCGTTTTTTCGCCGATGTCTTCAGGAAAGGTTCCGGCGTCCGAAAAAAACTGATACAGGAATGCCTGCAGACTGGTGTGACTATGCCTGAATATATTAACAGCCGCTTACAATAAAGTTATTTTATATTCTCCGTTTCGGGATAACCTACAATCCTCCTGCAAATTCTATTCCGATTTTCCTAACTAATGATTACCCTTCAAAAAATTATAACATGCAAGTAAAGGAATATTGGATTTATTGGTGTGTGCGTTTCTGTTACCGGTATAAGGATCCGTAATGTTCGTCCGAAAAATAATGGGGTGTTTTGATAGTGGCCTGTAAACATTTCGTTTACAGGCCACGGTCTTGTTATTCTATCTTCATCATTTCGATATTATCAATGATGCTTCTCGTCATCTTCTTGTTTGTTGAATAGAGTCCTTCATACCGATCTTTGTCAGCGAAGTAAGCAGTTGAGATAAACTGATTAGCAAGGATGATGTAAGGCACCGCCTGCTTCTCCTCTTCTGTGAGCTTTACGACGGAATCGTATCCTGCGATCATCTCTTTCAAGACACTTATCCATTTCATGAATTTGTCGCTGTTTCCGTCTTCAAAAGTCTCAGACAGTATAGCAGTAGCGGCATAACAGAGATCGAAGATCCTGACGTTTCTCTCACTCAATTCGAAATCGATGAATCTTGCCTTTTTCTCATAATCATCCAGATACAACTTGCCCGCCATTACTCTTTCTCCGTCGATCTTTCGGCTGAGAGTAAAGTAGAGTTCACCTTCCTGTACGTATTCTCTTCCGTCCTTAGTCGGAATGACCGTTGGTGCAGATAATCCTACGTTGTTAAGAGCTCCGGCTATCTCGATCGCTTTCTTCGTATTGCCGAGATTTGCTGTATACTTGATCACATAATCATCACCGACAAACTTAGATGTATCGCTTATCTCTCCTGTTTTCGGGAATACAATATCAGAGACTTTTTGATCTTGAAGGTCCCAGTTAGAGAGAATTTCCGTGATCAACTTATGATTTATCATAATGTGTTCCTCCTGTAAGATATTGATCTTGTAAGGCTTTTTGGCCTTGAACTTACGAAGGTACTCAGATGGTGTATATCCGGTCTCCCGAACAAAGGATCTGTAGAATCCCGAATACGTATCAAAACCGTATTCGAAGGCCACATCATTTTTCTTGCGTCCTGTCCCTATCTCATAGATCGCGTTAAGAAGTTTTCTTCTCAGGATATACTGCATTACAGGAAAACCCACGGCATCCTGGAAGATCCTGTAGAAATGGAACAGCGAATATCCCGCTTCCTGTGCAAGCATCTCTGCATCTATCTCATCTTTGAGATTCGCTTCGATCTTATCCAATGTTTTCTGAATACAATCCTTATACACTTTGGTACCTCCTTTCTCAATTTCTTGCAGCTGCAACAAAGTTATGATAACGCATGTGCCGCTCGAAAACATTTCCTGTTTTGCTATGTTTAGACCTCAAGACAGCGCGTGACTGTTAGTCCTCTTCCTAATACGCTATATATCGAGAAATAACGAGATTACGACATTATGTTAAACCAAACAAAGGGGGCCAAATAAAAACGGCCGGAAAACCCGGTCGTTAGTAGATTATATTCGTGATTAATCTCACTCATTTACGGCAAAAACAACAATGCAATGTTATTTTTGCCATAAAGAGCGGCGGCAATCATTTTACTCAAACAGCGTGATAATCAGCCTTTTCCGGAATCTGTATTTTATCCCACAATTGCACTTCAACATATGCGTAATTACCGAGAGATTCTTTAAGGAAAACGTCAACTGAGCCATTACATGCCTCGATACGCTCATACAGCATTTTCTTAGTCAGAACAACAGGTTCATTTCCGTGAATCATCAGAGCACAGCTGTCTCCGAGTGTGAAGCTGACCTGATCGTCGGGAACATCATCCAGAT
>JAEEKN010000134.1 GCA_016282435.1 Lachnospiraceae bacterium
ACCCACGGAACACGGAACTTGATCTGTCTCTCAGGATTAACGATTCTCTCTAAGAGAGCGTCACGTCTGAACTACTCTTCATTCTTCTCTACTACGGGCCGCAGAGAGTTAAGAACTTCTTTAACTGCCTGATGGAATTCAGGCTCATTGGGATTCTGCTTGATAACCAGCTCGATCACTTCATCAACGTACGACATTTTTTCCTCCTTTTGCCTTATGGCTACATAAAAATTTTTAAAAAAACAGAGTCTTCGGGCGTGTGCCCAAAGACCCCATTGCCTTTGTCAGAATGTATCTTAACGTATTTTTATACATTTGTCAACTATTTTTTTAAATAATTATTTGTAAATCTACATCATTTAATTGTTGACAAATATACATAAAAGAAGTAAACTATTCAATTGAAATGAGCAAAGGCGTTCACTTTAGTTTAAGGCTAAAACTGGATGCCTTTATTTATAAGGAGAAGGTATATGAAATATTCAGCGGAAGAAATATTAGAATACGTAAAGGACGAGGATGTGAAGTTCATCCGTTTGTCATTCTGTGACGCATTCGGCGTTCAGAAAAATATAGCTATAATGCCAAGCGAACTTGAACGTGCCTTTGAGCAGGGCATCGTCATAGATGCTTCTTCCATATCGGGCTTCGGGGATGAGATGAACTCGGATCTGTTTCTGCATCCCGATCCGGATACTCTGGCACTTCTTCCTTGGAGACCGGAGCACGGAGCTGTAGTCAGAATGTACTGCAGCATCACATACCCTGACAGAACTCCCATAGAATGCGACACCAGAACCTTCCTCAAAAAAGCGGTGGAAACAGCAGCTTCAAAGGGCTATACTTTCTCATTCGGTTCGGAACTGGAATTCTACCTGTTTGAACTGGATGATAACGGCAATCCCACCAACATACCTCATGACCGTGCCAGCTACATGGATATAGCTCCCAGTGATAAGGGAGAAAATGTCAGACGTGAGATCTGCCTGACGCTGGAGCGTATGGGAATCCGTCCCGAAAGTTCACATCATGAGATGGGACCCGGACAGAACGAGATCAACTTCCGTTTTTCCGATGCCTTGAACGCCGCCGACAATGCCATGACCTTCGTGACGGTAGTAAAGACCATCGCGCAGCGCAACGGACTTTACGCTGATTTTTCTCCTCTTCCCATAAAAGATGCTCCCGGAAACGGTTTCCATATCAGCGTATCCGTAAATCCTTCGGACAATAACAACAATATGAGATACATGCTCGCAGGTATTCTGGAAAAAATAGAAGATATGACACTGTTCCTCAACCCCCAGAAAGATTCTTATTTAAGACTCGGACATAATAAAGCTCCGAAATATATATCCTGGTCACACGAGAACCGGTCACAGCTTATCCGTATTCCCGCTGCCACAGGCGAGTATCAGCGTGCACAGCTTCGTTCACCCGATCCTACCGCCAACCCCTATCTTGCGTTCGGGCTCATGATATACGCCGGACTCAACGGTATCGAGAACAAGATACAGCTTCCGCCTCCCGCAGATATCAATCTGTTCAAAGCCGACAAACTGACATTATCAAAATTCGGCCAGTTGCCGGATTCACTGGATGTCGCAAGACTCACCGCCAAAGATTCCAGTTTCATCAAAGAATATATACCTACAGAGATATTAAATCTTTACTCCGAAAGATAATACTATGATGTTGGGGTCAAAATGTAATGGAACATCAAGAACAGAGAAAGGAGGGAACATGATGAACCAGGAAGACCGCATTTACAGCGTACTCATAGTATCATCATCCAGGAATTTTCAGGAAATAGTCGACGCACACTTTCCCGAATCGATTTTCAACCCCCTCCATACCGTAAACAGCATCAGTGCTGCAAAAAGAAAATCATCGGAGTACACATATGATCTGGTGGTGATAAATTCACCCCTGCCTGACGATGTAGGTGTTCGCTTCGCCATAGATACCGCCCCCGAAAGTGCGGTAATGCTCATCGTCAGTAACGAAATATATGAGGACGTAAACTACAGAGTATCTCCCCACGGAGTATTCGTTCTGGCAAAACCTTTTTCAAAGACATTTTTTGCCACAGCCGTGAGCTGGCTCAGGAGTGCCCGTGAGATCATAAAGAGATCCCAGAAGAAGACTCATACCATAGAAGAAAAAATGGAAGAGATCCGAATAGTGAACCGGGCAAAATGGCTTCTCATCAACGAACGAAAGATGGAAGAACCCGAAGCCCACAGATACATAGAAAAACAGGCGATGGACAGATGTATCTCCAAAGGAGATGTTGCCAGAGAAATCATTGATATGTATTCATAAAAAGAATTTGAGCGTAGCAGCTAAAACTGCTACGCTCATTTTTTTGTTTAGTTTCTAACACCGAAGAGCAGATCGCCGTAGGTCGGGAAAGGCCAGTAGCTTCTGTCGGTGAGGCTTTCTGCTTCATCTGCCACTGCACGAAGCTTTGCCATAGCGGGGATAACGGTATCCCTGATCTTGTATGACT
>JAEEKN010000135.1 GCA_016282435.1 Lachnospiraceae bacterium
GCCCCGGGATAGTAATCATAGCTTTTATTGGCATATCGAAAGGAAATTACCATAACGGGAGTATGGAAGAAAATAAAGATTGTAAAAAATCAGACCATGATATCTTTGCGCAAGGATTTTGTGGTCTGTTTTTAGTTAAGAGAATTGATCAGAGGGACGGTTCTATGATTGATTTTGGAATTTTAATTGAATTTAGGAAGGAAGAAAAAATGAACAGTAAAAATACAAAAAGAATCGAAAATTACAAAGAATTCTTTACAAAGGAATACCTGATGGGACCGAACAGCTTAAGACTGCTGGGTGAAATGCTTGAGAAATACCCTTTAAAAGAAGGCAGCCGTGTCATGGATCTGGGCTGCGGCATGGGCATCACCAGCATGTTTCTGGCAAAGGAAGCAAAGGTAAATGTATTTGCGACAGACCTTTGGATCTCGGCTACACAGAATGCGGAAAACTTTATGAAATGGAATGTGGAAGACAGGATAATCCCGATACATGCCGATGCGAACGACCTTCCGTACGCGCATGAATATTTTGATGCGATAGTGAGCATAGATGCTTTCCATTACTTTGCGGCAAAGAAGGGTGTCTTTGAGGAGAAGATACTGCCTTTCTTAAAGAAGGACGGTGTACTGGTAGTAGCTATGCCCGGACTTAAGGAAGAACTGAACGAGGAGCAGACGGAAGCCATGCTTGACTGGTTTGAAGGTAACAAAGACGATCTGGATACCTTTCATTCGAGGAAATGGTGGCTTGAGCTGTTTGCAGATAATGATGAATATGAAGTAGTGCTTGATCTGGACTTGGACTGCTTTAATGAAGCATGGCAGGACTGGTTTGAATCAGGTCATAAATACGGAATAAAGGATAAAAAGTACTTCGACAGAGGGCTCGGAGAGTATCTGTCCTTTATCGGTATTGTTATACGTAGAAAAAAGTAGATTTGGAAAAAAGGCAAATAAAAAAGGAAAAAGAAATGAATACAGAACAACAGATAGAATTTGACAAGATAAAAGAGATATGGGCGGGACTCGCTGTAACCGGTGCCGCCAAAAAGAAAATAGCAGCTGCGGATATATTCCTTGATGAATTAGAACTGAATAAAAGCTTAAGAGATACCACCAACAGCCGGAAGATGATAGAAAACCTGGGCAATCCTCCACTGCAGGATGTGACCGAGATAAGGGAGATACTGATGGAAGCCGGGAAAGGCGCATGTCTTACTCCGTATGAGCTTGAGCGTGTGGAAAAGGTACTTGTGGTAGTGGAAAGACTAAAGGATTACCTTGCGCGTGGAAAATTATTTGAGAATCCGTTAGCCTACTATGATGAAAACCTTGATGAGCTAAAGGATTTAAGGGAAGAGATATGCAGGCAGATCAGATATGAGGCTGTGGATGACCATGCAACAAATGTGCTGTATGATGTAAGGACAAGGATAGCACGTGCCGAGGAAGCGGTAAAACAGAAGGCGGAGCAGGTTATAAGAAGCAATAAGGAATGCATGGCAGACACCTTCTATACATTAAGAAACGGAAGAGTATGCGTACCGGTAAAAAAGGAGTACCGCTTCAAGATACCCGGAAGCGTGATAGACAGATCGGCTACAGGAAATACAGTCTTCGTGGAACCTGCGGCTCTTGCAAAATACTATGAGGAACTGCAACAGCTTAGAGTAGAGGAAGAGAATGAGGTATACAGAATCCTGTATACACTTTCAGCCCTTGTGTCAGATGTCATCCCCATCATGGAAGAAAACATGAGCATGATGGAAAAACTTGATTTCATATTTTCAAAGGGGAAGCTGAGCATTGACCTTGACTGTACTGAGCCAAGGATCAATCTGGAAAGAAGGATAGTTCTGAAAGATGCACGACATCCTCTCATGGATAAGAAGATAAATGTGCCGCTCAATTTCAAGCTGGGATCTGACGTGGCAGTGGCAGGCAATATCAATGAAAAGTGCGGAGAAAATGCTGAGGATACGAATTTAAGCAGAAAAATCCGCGGCATAGTCATTACCGGACCAAATACCGGAGGCAAGACCGTATCCATAAAAACGGTGATGATCAACAGCTACATGGCCCAGTGCGGGCTCCATGTCCCATGCAGGGAAGCGGATATATGCATGAATTCAAATTACTTAAGCGATATAGGTGACGGACAGAATCTTTCGGAAAACCTGTCGACATTCTCCGCACATATCAAAAACGTGCTGGAAATACTGCAGAAGGTTAACAAAGAGAGCTTTGTTATCATGGACGAATTGGGCTCGGGGACCGATCCTGCCGAGGGTATGGGTATCGCTACGGCTATCCTTGAGGAGCTTAGGAAAAGCGGAGCCAATTTCCTTGTTACAACGCATTATCCCGAGATTAAGGATTATGCAGCCAAGCATGAAAATATCATAAATGCGAGGATGACATTTGACCGGGAGACACTTATGCCTACCTACAGGATGGTAATCGGTGAAGCCGGGGAAAGCTGCGCTTTCTATATCGCCGACCGTCTCGGAATGCCCGAGAGTATGCTGAAGGTAGCGGTGGAAGCCGCATACGGGAAGTCTGCATTAAAGGAATATAAATTCAGAAGCAAAAAGGAACTCGGGAAAACAGAAAACCGTAAGCTTCAAAAGGATATAAGAAAACCGGACACTCCAAAGCTTACAAGAGAGTTTAGGATCGGTGACAGTGTGCTGGTATATCCCGATAAAAAGATAGGCATAGTATGCGAGCCGGAAAACGACAAGGGAGTTCTCCGTGTACAGATAGCCGGACGTAAGATATGGATAAACCACAAACGTGTAAAGCTTCATGTCAAGGCAGAAGAGTTATATCCGGAAGACTATGATTTTTCAATAATTTTTGACTCTGTCGAGAACCGCAAAAAGCGTCACGATATGGAGCGTAAGTATACGGAAGAGATAATAAGTATGGGTAATGCTTAGAAAATGTAAAGAGGATTCTGATCGATGTAAAAAAGAACAGAATTCTCTTTCCTTTTTCAAGATAATGGTGTATAATGCATCAGGTGATGCTTTGGGGACAAACAAATCAATAGAATTTACACAACATTTTCACAAAGTATTCACGA
>JAEEKN010000136.1 GCA_016282435.1 Lachnospiraceae bacterium
ATGCTCTGAAATGTTTGAGGATAATCCCAATACAGCATTTTTGAGGGAAGGTGAGAAAATTCTACGGGACCTTATAAGGCAGTCTGATGATTATGACTTCCGGTTTGAATGTATCAAGAATCTGGCAGTGATCTACAAAAAAGCCTGGAAGGATGAACAGGGCTATGCTGAGATTGTAAAAATGCTCCCCAGAATCTGGTCATGCAGGGAGATTTTTATCACAGATTTCTTTAACGGGGCGGAACAGAATAGTGATGAAATTCAAGACTGTTTGGTGACGCTGTCACGCTGCCTGACAGGTCAGCTGCGTGATTATGTGGCGTACGGTCTTCCGAATGAGGAAGATAAGTGGGATGCGAAGCTCGGTTATTTTGAAAGGATGATAGACTTTTTAAAGTTCATATCGGGAATACTGAATGAAGAAAAGGTGGCTGGTTTTGGTCGCAACATAGCAATGCTTTATAGGTATATGGCAACTTATTATGTTGCTCAAGGGAAAAAAGATGAGACTCTGACCAGTCTAGAAAATATGCTTTTATACCTTGAAAAGGATGTTTATGGTACATCAGATAAAGGACAGGCTCACAATATTGCATGGTATTTCCTGCCCTATATGGAGCATGAAAGATATGATCCGGTGCGTGAAGAAAAGAGGTTTGTTGCCATTAGAGAGAAAATGGAGAAATTGGCAAAGTGAACAAGGTGATAATGCCATAGATCAAAAATAATAATGCCAGACTTGAGTCTGGCATTATTATTTTGCGAAAGCGGATTTCAAGAAAAGAATTATTATTGTATTGATAGTGCAATAGTTATTTGGTATAATAATTGGAGTAAGTTAAATTGGAAAAAAATATTGAAAGTTACAGCTATTCTTAGGGAATAGATGGAGAATATTAACATAGCATCATCCCGTGACCGCATGAGTCAACCTCAGACAGAGAGCTATACAGCGGCAAAGGGTGGGATAGCCGCATTAACACATGCTATGGCCATAAGCCTTGCAGGAAAGGCAAAGGTGAACAGTATTTCTCCGGGATGGATAGATACGACAGGATCTGATATTACTGGACCGGATGCGACTCAACAGCCTGTAGGGAGAGTTGGAAAACCGGAAGATATTGCTGAGATGGTAATGTTCCAAAACATCAGCATGCAGTTAATAAGCTGGTAGCACGGAAAAAAGCATCAAATTAATTTAAAATATATCTGAAAGGAAGAAAAGTGGGAAAATCAAAGGAAGAGTATTATGGTCGAGGACGTAACAGGAGCGTAGCGATAATTGTTAGGGATGGGAAGATCCTTATGGAGAAGGTGCATTTTTTTGAACGCGATTTCTGTACCCTTCCGGGAGGTGGTATAGAAGACTGTGAGACTCCCGAAGAGGCGGTACTGCGTGAAGTAAAAGAAGAAACAGGGCTTGATGGAAAGATAATAAGACCTTTGTCAGTACAGTATAAGGGCGGTGGAAGAAGCGATTATTCTTTTGAGGTGGAGATTCCCTCGGATGCTATTGCTATAACGGGTTATGATCCTGAATTTGAAGGTGAGGAAAGTCCGCTAAAGGAAGTACTGTGGATGAGCCTTGATGAGATCAGCGAGAAGGACAGGGCATTTCTGTGGTCCTACGGTCTGATGCAGGTCAACGGTTTCTTTAGTAAAATCTGTGAATGGGATAATGAGATTAGTTATCCGGGGAAATAAAAGAGATTTAGCAAATATAATACTATTTTTGTGTGGGTGCTTGAAAAAAATGAGAGAGCTATTCGCTTTTATCAGAGATATGGTTTTGAATTTGATGGCTGCAAAAAGGAATGGACTCTCGGCACACCAGTTGCTATAGTATAAACTCAGTTCTGGTGGCAATGGTTAGAACGGAGTTTTTCTTTTGCGGAGAGCTATACTCATATTCATAATATATATTATAAAAATGCGGATATCCGCAATAATATTATGAACTATATTGACTGGAAGTGGATTTTGTTGTAAATAAAGGTGATAAGCGATTTTATATTCAGTCTGCTTTATCCATAGCCGATCCAGAGAAAAAAGAGCAGGAGATAGAATCATTAAAGAGAATACCTGACTCCTTTAGTAAGATAGTTGTAGTTCGGGATTACCTTAAACCATGGCAGGATGAGAAAGGAATCACATATGTTGGTATAGAACAATTCCTTCTGAACGAAGAATTATTAAAATGAATAACATCTTGGGATTAGTGGAGGAAAATCATTATGAAAAAAGCCTTTTTGTTGCTATCGTTGATAGTCCTTGTTATTGCGATAATGTTATTTACTGTTGGATGTGATAATAATTCCAATTTTGATTTAACTGATAAAGACACAAATAATACGGAAGAGATGGATAATAAGATTGTCAGTGTCGAAGAATTTATGAAATATTACGGTGTTAAAGAGACAGATATCCCAAGAGACTATATTTTGGATTTTATTATGCAATACAGATTTAGAAAGGATACCTTATCTAAAAAAGATTACTGGGCTGTGCTTTCGACTGATTATGAAAATGGTGTAATATACGGAACGGATACCGGAAGTATTTTTAGGGGAACGCCGAGTGAACTTCCTCTCGAAGAATATATTAAAAAAGCCGATGTGATTGTTATTATGTTTTATATGTATTATGGCGGAGAACTGGCTTATCCGAGAAGGATGACACTTGATCTGAAGAATAAAAAGATATATTATGCGACACTATGTTTATCTGATTACACAGATGCAGAAAAGTGTGCAGATCTTACAGATGAGGATGTGCAAAGCATAAGAGATGAACTGCCTAAGCATATTTCAGAGAAACATACTAAAGAGTCCGAATATAATCTTGATTATACTTTCGGAATCAGAATGAAAGATTCTGAGTACAATATAAAAGGATATAGCGGAAACAGTGGTGATGAACTCAATTACCCAGGATTTGATGCATATTGGAAGGAATTGTATAAAAAGAAATTCGGTGATGAGTTTGTTTTTGAAGAATACGCAGATGCTGAATAACAACTTGAGATTAGTGAAGAAAAATGTTTTCATGAGAGGCATATTATGGGAATAGCATACAAAATGGAATACTTACATCCTACAAAAGAAAAATCCGGAGTAGAATTGGTCAGATATTTCTCTGCTTTCCAAGAAAAATACAAGAAAATGTACAACGAATGTTATCATGAGATGAGAGAGGCTTTGGACAGAAAGCCATATGATTTTATTCAAAATGATTCGTTTTTTCAAGAGGGTATGGACAAGGTTTACCTTTTGTTGGATGGGGATGAGATAATTGGAAGTGTGGCCATTAAAGGTGACGAAATCGATGATCTGCTCGTGAACAGGTCGTATCAAGGACAAGGATACGGAAAAGAAATATTGCTTTGGGCTTTGCAAAATATGCAATCCGGGCATGTGATTCTACATGTGGCAGAGTGGAATAAGAAAGCAATAAACTTATATAAAAAGATGGGATTTGATATCACTGAAATAGAAGAATTTTAGGAAAATCACAAAATGAAAGAAAAAAAAATACAACTTATCAGAAATTACAATTTGGGCAACATAAAGGGAGATATCCTTCCGGTATCCGGTGGATTAATGCACAAGATGTTTAAAGTGCAAACCTCAACAGGAATCTA
>JAEEKN010000137.1 GCA_016282435.1 Lachnospiraceae bacterium
CAAAACAGAAGATATCCCCCACCTCTTAGCGTAGCGAAGGTGGGGGGAGATCTTCGTTTCAGGCGGGGTTCAAGCCCCGACTGAAATGAGATGCGAAGCATCGTTTTGTTACCGAGGAAACGCTGAAGGCGTTTTCGAGGTAACTTTGAATATCTTAAAATACTTTGTCGCCTTTTGCTAATAAAAAAGTCTCACCCAAAATGTCTTCAAAAAATTTTTTAGGAAAATTTCAAAATAATACTTGACTATGCCCTTAGGGCACACCTTATACTCCTTATTGTAATAAAACAAACGTAACATGTCAAGTAGATGTGACAGCAGGGACGGTTCTCTTTGTCACATCTGATTAAAACAGGAGGAAAAAACTATGACCGTTATCGTTACAGGAGGAGCCGGATTTATCGGCAGCAACTTTATATTCCATATGTTAGGGAAATACCCAGATTACCGCATCATCTGCCTTGACTGCCTGACCTATGCGGGCAATCTTTCAACATTAAAATCCGTAATGGATAACCCCAACTTCAGATTCGTAAAAGAAGATATCACAGACCGCGAAGCAGTATACAAACTTTTTGAGGAAGAAAAGCCTGATATCGTCGTAAACTTTGCCGCAGAGAGCCATGTAGACCGCTCTATAGAGAATCCTGAGGTATTCCTTAATACCAACATCCTGGGTACCGCAGTCCTCATGGATGCGTGCAGAAAATACGGTATCAAGAGATATCATCAGGTATCAACCGACGAAGTATACGGAGATCTGCCCCTCGACAGACCCGACCTCTTCTTTACAGAGGAAACACCCATACATACTTCAAGCCCTTACAGTTCGTCAAAAGCAGGAGCAGATCTTTTGGTTCTCGCATATCACAGAACCTACGGTCTTCCAGTTTCCATCAGCCGCTGCTCAAACAACTACGGACCTTATCACTTCCCGGAGAAACTCATACCTCTCATGATAGCCAATGCACTTAATGACAAGCCCCTCCCCGTATACGGCAAGGGAGAAAATGTCAGGGACTGGCTGTATGTAGAGGATCACTGCCGCGCCATAGACCTCGTGATTCACAAAGGACGTGAAGGCGAAGTATACAATATCGGCGGACACAACGAGATGAAGAATATCGATATCGTAAAGATCATCTGCAAAGAACTCGGCAAACCCGAAAGCCTCATCACATACGTTACGGACCGTAAGGGACACGACATGAGATATGCTATCGACCCGACCAAGATCCACAACGAACTCGGATGGCTTCCCGAGACCAAATTCGCCGACGGAATCAAAAAAACCATCAAGTGGTATCTCGAAAACAAAGAATGGTGGGAAACCATCATCTCCGGCGAATACAGAAATTATTACGAGAAAATGTATGGCAACCGTTGAGATGATGTAAAGGGGAACAAACAAGCCTACTAAAAAAAAGGTGCCGTGTATGCGGCACCTTTTTTGTGCGATAAACGGATGCTATCAGTATAAGCTTGATTGTAAAAAAATCATATATGTATTTATTCTTTCTTATTATTATGGTATAATCATATAACAAAATAGGAGATGAGAACCATTATTTTGTTACTTAGGAAATGCTGAAGGCATTTTTGAGGTGACATTGACGATGTGTTACAATTGGGAGATATATATGGTAGAGATTTTGTCTGTGGATAATATGAGAAAAAGCGATGCGGCGACCATCAGGGGAGGTGTCGCAGGAAAAGAACTCATGTATCGGGCAGGAAAAGTGATATATGAAAGTGTGGAATGGAAACCGCCTGTGGGAATCGTCTGCGGAGTCGGGAATAACGCGGGAGATGGCTATGTGCTGGCCCGGATGCTCTCTGATATAGGGGTGGAGTGTACTTTGATCTTGCTCGAAGATCGGTTTTCTGAGGACGGGAGGTTCTATTTTGAAAGATGCCTGGAAAGGGCAGCAGGGATATCCGGGGAGACGTCCGTATCAGGAAAAGACAACCCGGAAGGTTTAGGGGGAGAGAAGAGCATAGCTGTAAAACATCTGGAAGAGTTTGAGTCGTTCACGGAATTCAAAACACTGGTGGATTGCATTTTCGGGACAGGTTTTAAGGGGGATGTAAGAGGAAAGGCCCGGGATGCGATCGACATGATAAATGCTTCGGGAGCATATGTTGTGGCTGTGGATATCAACAGCGGCTTAAACGGTGATTCCGGTATGTGTGGAAAAAGTGAAACGGAAGGACCGTCGCCGGCAAAAGATAGCAGCGGGATGAATCCGGGATGTGTGGTATCCGACCTTACAGTATCGATAGGAAGTTATAAGCCGGGACATTTCCTGAATATGGCGAAGGATGTGATAAAGGAAAAGATAAATGCCGACATCGGGATCGAGCCTGTACTAAAACCTTATTACCTGATAGGAGAAGACGACCTGAGGCCATTTTTTAGGGAAAGACCGAACCTGTCAAATAAAGGAACATATGGATATGTTGCGATAGTCGGAGGGTCGAAAAAATATAGCGGGGCGCTGAGGCTGGCAGCTATGGCAAACTCGGCGATGAGGTCCGGGGCAGGAGTGGTGAAGGTCGGGCTTCCGAATTCACTTTATCATGATCTGCTTCCGCTCATTCTGGAGAGCACCCTTTTTCCTCTGTCCGATGATGACGGTGAGCTGGTATTTAATGAAGAAGAGATAAAACAGCTGATATCAAACGTTAAAACGGTCACGTTCGGCATGGGCATAGGAGTGAGTCCGGAAACTTCAAAGTGCCTGGAGTACCTGCTAAAGAATTATCAGGGTACCCTGGTAGTGGATGCTGACGGATTGACAGTTCTCTCAAAGATGGATAGAGATATTTTGCGAAGGGCAAAGTGTAAGACGGTATTGACTCCGCATATAAAGGAGTTTGAGAGACTGACCGGCCTAAAGAAAGACGAGATTTTGAATTCTCCGGTAGAAGGTGCGGAAACGTATGCTCTGGATACCGGGGCGGTAGTGTTATTAAAAGGACCGTCAACCGTAGTTACTGATGGAGTCAGAACCTATATAGTCGATGCGGGATGTGCAGGTATGGCGACTGCCGGAAGCGGAGATGTGCTGTCAGGGATATTGTCTGCGGTGTGCGCCTATTTACCGGGGTCGCAGGCTGACCTTACATTTGCTGTGGCAGCAGGAGCTTTTATAAATGGGAAGGCCGGGGAACTGGCACAGCAAAAGACGAATTCCGTAAGTATGATAGCGAGTGATACGGTGGGATGCATACCGGAGGTCATATCGGCGCTGATGGAGAGCTGATATTGAATTATAGATATGTTATACTCATTAACGAAATGATTTGCCAGCTTTCCTGTCATCCCGAGCGGATGCGAGGGATCTTTATTGGAAAGGAATTACATTAATAAGTATAAATATAGAAGACTAACTATTAAAAGTCAAGAGAAAAAATGAGAAATCTATAAAAATCCAAAAAGATATTTGCACGAATTTACAAATATAAAAAAATGTACGAC
>JAEEKN010000014.1 GCA_016282435.1 Lachnospiraceae bacterium
GGCCACTCACCTTCAAAAGGACGTGCGATGACTCTTCCCACGCCCATATCACCCTGCAGAAGTTCCCTCGCAATCCTGCAATACTCATAGAGCTGTTCGACGGGTACCGTTTTTTCATGTGCAGCTATCTGAAATACCGAATCAGCGGAAGTATAGACTATGAGATTCCCTGTTTTTTCATGTTCTTTACCGTAATCCTTTATTACGGCGGTTCCGGAATACGGCTTGTTGCACAGCATACCGCGCCCGGTTCTTTTCGAAAATTCGTCTATAAAACTCTGAGGGAATCCATCCGGGAATGTAGGCATCGGTTTCTCCGATGTCAGGCCTGCTATCTCCCAGTGCCCCGTAGTGGTATCCTTGCCCTTAGAACGTTCGGCAAGCCTGGACACGGCGTACATCGGTTTTTCGGGGATATCTTCATACATATCATCTATCCCTTTTATGTTAAAGAATCCCAGCTTCTTCATATTCGGCATATCCAGTAACCCGCTGGTAGCCGCAGCCTTTACGGTATTGCTTCCTTCATCCCCGAATTCGGCTGCATCCGGGAGTTCCCCGACACCGACACTGTCCATAACTATAAGAAATACTCTTTTTTTCATATGCCTTCCCCTTTCTTTATACCTACCCCACAAAACTTATGAAAATATTACCATTCTTCTTGAAATCTTTTATAGCTTCGGATTTAGCCTGTTTTACCGTAGTTCCCCTGTTTGGATCGTAATAGATCACGATTCCGGGTTCATATCCTAAAAGTACACATGCCTCTCCGTTTCCCCTGATGGCAAGTACGGGATGCTTCCTGTAGGTAAAATACAATGCCTCATCAATGTCTGCTCCGGTCAGGTTTACAATATACGGTTTCATATTGTTGTTCATGAAATCATATATGCTGGACTTTTCGTACGAGAATTTCGAAGTATCAAGCTCTTCCCTTCTGTATCCTGCGATCATCTTCATTGCGGCTTTTACAGAACTCTCGCCTTCTGCGGTTCTGACCGGTTCAACATCTTTCAACTCATTTCTGGGTGTCATGATACCTCTTTCCCAGATAAGCCTTCCGTCTCTGTTTATAACATTACCTACGTTTATATTTGCCTCGGCTATGGCTTCCGCAGCATTTGCAGAAGCAAATATAACCCTTCCGAACGAGCACGCATAGTAGCATCCGTCTTTTTCTTCCGGTTCGGGAAGCCGGGCTATGGTCTCATGGTTCAGTACCAGATTTCTTGTACTCTTAAAGCCCGGTATTGTTTCCAGATCATTATCCGTCGGCACTTCAATATAGTACTCTGTCAGCATTCTGTCAGTGACGTGCTTTACCACCTTTATCGGTGCCTGAACCGTCTCGGGATTGTTAAGTATGGTATCATCATCCGCCGCAACAAACGCCGTGCCTTCCGCATTTTTACATACTCTCTTTATAGTTACTATATTTTCACCTATCTCTATGGAAGGAATATAATAGCCTCCCTTTGAATAACTCTTCAGCACTATATTGGCACTGTTTGCTATCAGAAGCTTGTAGCACGGCATCTCAACACTTCCGTCACGCTTTCGGATCCCTTCCTCTTCCTGTATCAGTCCGTATGTGATATTGCTGCCGATAAGTCCGAAGAGCTTCAGATGTCCCGTGGGTGATTCGGCTCTGTATTCCTCTCCCGTGTCGAGGTGCAGAATCCTTATACACTCCTGACCGGCCACCGTATGTACATCCGTCCATGCTATAAATTTACCATTTTCGCAATAACACATCTGACCCGAGGGAATATCTTTTGCCAGAATCGACAGTTCTCCCGTAGCCAGCTTGTATACGTACAGGGAATTGTAAATAGAGAAATAAAACTCCTGGTTCTCTGTCAGATATGCAAAATCCGCCAGATCCGTTTTCAGTATCTGGTAGGAGCTGTTTACCGGCATATACAGTTTTTCTTCTCTGGTATTCTGCCCGTAGTCATAGGTATACAGCACTATACCCGTCCTGCCTTCATACTCCCCGGCGTTCATATATCCGGTTATATAGAAATCCATGGTTCCGTCATCTCTCAGGTCCAGGATCTTCACATCATAATTTCTGTATATTTCCCTTTCAAAATTCCTTTCGGCCATACCGAAGGAAAATGCCTTTACAACAGAATTTCCTTCTATATCGTAAAATATCACTTCACCGCCGTAGGTAAACGCCATATATTTACCGTTTGGACTGGCAATTCCGGCGACAGCATCTTCATCACAAATTCCGAGCTTAAACTCTTTCTTTGTTTTAGAGAAATTCCCTATGTCAAAGAACTCCTCCATGCTTCGCTCATAATTATACAAAAATACTTTACCGTCAGAGAGGCCCAGTCTGTAGTCCTCTTCCATCCGGTAATATTCTCTTCCGAGATCTGTATCTACTCCTACCACATAGTTCAGCCTGAACGAAGCATAGTTTTCATAGAACTCGGTAATGGTCGGGGGCTGTTCGTACACAGGTTCCGGATTCAGGTCACCGTAAGACACAAGGCTCATCCTGGAGCGTATGTTCACGCGTGCTAAGTCGGTGTCATTAGCCGTTCTCGAGGGTTCCAGCCATCCCAGAAGCTCTTCGCCCCTCTTGCCGTTCCTGTCCAGAAGCGTATCATGGAAGTATTTTACAAAATCAAACTTTTCTTCCAGCTTGTCACGTTCATAGAACTTCAGTCTGCTGTAATAATATATTCTTTTACTCGTATTTGTTATGAGTGTAAGTTTCAGGATATATTCGTCACCGATCTCATAATTCTCCCTGAAAGAGATACTGATGGTGTTCTTCCCTGATTCATCCGATAAAACCGTGAGATTTTCGGATTCTTTTTCCCTGCCTTCCAGGGTAAAAACCTGATATTTCAGTTTTTTTACTTCGCTTTCGCTTTCACCGATATTTATGTCAATAGTTCTGTCCGATGTTACCGGGGTAATACATTCCCTGATCAGCTGGCAGTCCAGATTCGAAGCATATCCCCTTAAGAGATTCATCTCCCTCCCCTTTACCGTAAATGACACAAGGGGAAATGAGGCTTCTTTCATAGCCACCGTTCTGGAATCATCTTCAAAGAGATTCTCCTTGACTCCACTACTGAAGAAAATCACGGAAACGATAAAAACCACAAGTACTACCAATATCTTAAAGACAAAACTTAATTTTTTCCCGTTTTTCTTTCTCATTACAATCTATACCTTTTCTTTTCAGGCACTTTCATTCTTTATCCAACAACCTTTTTAGCGTAGGATCCACATGCAGGAATTCCACGGTTTTCTCATACCCTGTCTTCTTTTTTATCTTCAAAGGCTGACGCACCGCACGTATAAGAATATTTTTGGGTGTGTGCTCCATATCTATGAACTCAAGTATCTGTGTTCTGTATCCCGCTTCCTCGAGCATCTGGGCTCTGAGACCGTCCGTGACGAGAGCTGCAAAGCGTTCTTTTAACAGTCCGTACTTCATGACAGGACCCAGGATCTCACATTCTATCTGCTTATTCAGCTCGTGCTGACAGCAGGGAACACACATTATAACCCGAGCTCCCCATTTTACGGCCTTTTCCAGAGCATAATCCGTAGCAGTATCACAGGCATGAAGTGTAACCACCATGTCCGGAAGGTTTCCCTTTTCCGCCTTAAAACCTGCTATATCTCCTACATAAAACTTCAATTTATCATATCCGAACTTTTCCGCAAGTCCGTTGCATTTTTCTATGACATCAGCTTTAAGGTCCAGCCCTGTAATCCTGACATCATAGCCCTTAGTCTCTTTTAAATAGTAATATAACGCAAAGGTAAGGTATGATTTTCCGCATCCGAAATCCACTATCGATATCTCTCTGCCGGAAGGAAGCGAAGGAAGTATGTCCTCGACAAATTCCAGGTACCTGTTTATCTGCCTGAATTTATCATATTTCTGGGCTATAACTTTTCCTGTGGCAGTCATTACCCCGAGTTCAACCAGAAAAGGAACCGGTCTGCCTTCGGGAAGAAGATAGTTTTTCTGCCTGTTATGCGACTGAACAGGTTTATCCTGTACCGCCTTAACTTCCGCGCGATGTTCTTTAACGGTCATATGCCCTTTTTTGCTCACAAGGACGCACAGTTTTCCCTTGGCTCCGGCAACTTCAACCGCATGAAAAGGATTCCCGGTCACTTCTTCTAAAAGTGCGGCTGCCCCGTCCAGGTCGAGATTTTCGTGAAATTCTTTTGTCCCTATGGCAGTGGATATCTGGAACATCCCGGTATCTTTTATAAGAACCGGACGGATTCTGATCCTTATACGCTCATCCCGTCCTTTTGCAGGTTTGGACGCGCATGCATATTCAAAGCCATCGGACAAATATTCTTTATATTTTGAAATCATACCGTTATCCATAAATAAAACCTTTACCCCTTTTACCATAATACCATATAAAAGCCAATCAATCAATCACAAAATAAAAAACCCGACTTGAATCACAAGCCGGGTCACAAATCTCAAACCATTATTCACATACGTAAGGCAGAATTGCAAGCTGACGTGCACGCTTTACAGCTACAGTGATAGCTCTCTGATGCTCTGCGCAGGTACCAGTAATCCTGCGGGGAAGAATCTTGCCACGCTCAGAGATGTATCTCTTAAGCTTGTTGCCATCCTTGTAATCGATACTACCCATGGTCTTATCTGTACAGAATGCACATACTTTCTTTCTTCTGCGTACAATCTTCTTCTTCATAGAAGCATCCTTATCGTTCTGCTCCTTACCGTTTGTCTTATTAAAGGGCATTGTCATTACCTCCTGTTCAACAAAATACTAGTTTAGATAAAAGGTATGGATGACTCTCCGTTTCCGTCTCCGTTATCCAAACTGGGAATTTCCATAAATCCTTCAGGTGCCGGGCCTGCAGATGCGGGCTGGCTTCCACCCTGATACGACTGTCCGCCGTATGATGTCGATCCTTCAGAAGCTGCCTTACTCTCGGCAAACTCGATATTATCAACTACTATACGGGTTCCGTATACTTTCTGTCCATCTTTATTGGTATAATTGTTATTCTGAACAGAACCTTCCAATACTACTTTAGTACCTTTTTTAAGATACTTCTCAACGAACTCTGCCTGTCTTCCAAATACTGTACAATCAAAGAAATCGGCATCGGGTTCGCCTTCACGCTTAAAGCGTCTATCTACAGCTATACTGAATCTGCCTACTGCAGTTCCGTTAGCTCCCTGACCGTAACGGGTCTCGGGGTCACGGGTAAGTCTACCCATCATTATTACCTTATTCATTATAGGACCTCCTATTACTCTTCGTCCTGTCTAACGCATAAGAATCTGAGCACATTATCCTTGATACGGATTCTCTGTTCGATATCAGCAGGAGCCTTGGGCTCAGCCTCGAACTTGATGAAGTAATAGTTGCCTTCAGTAGCATCCTGGATCTCATATGCAAGCTTTCTGCGGCCACCATCGACAACCTCGATGTTCTGTGCACCGGTATTTGCTACCATGTCTTTCACAGAATCAACGACTGCATTCTTAGCTTCATCTTCGAGCTTTGCATTGACAACTAACGCTAACTCATACTTGTTCATAGTATCATGCACCTCCTTTTGGTCTCTGGCTTCCGATTCTACGGAAGCAAGGAAAATATATCACGGTGTAATATTTTACTACCGTTTGTCAAAAAATGCAAGCACTTTTTTTATTTTTTTGTAATTTCCTTATTCGTTCTCTTTTTTACCGCATCTGGTACACTTTCCGTCAACGAAATTGTGTCCGAGAGGTTCGATGAATGTCTGATATGAATCGGTATATCCGCATACAGGACAATACTTCCATTCCGTCAATCCGGCATCTGTACATGTAGGAGCCTTGGCAGGTGTTATTTTCCATTCATGTATATGACCATTCTTATCCGCACCGCATCTTATGCAGTTTTCTCCGCCGTTATATTCGTGTCCGAGAGGTTCGATGTTTTCTCCCTTCTGCAAAACATATCCACAGTACTTACAATATATATAATCCGTGCTTCCGGGAGTGGTACATGTAGCAGGTACCCCTTTGACTATCTCATATTCATGAACATCTTCCTTGCCGCAGCGTATGCATTTTCCGTCAGAGCAGCGATGACCCAATGCTTCAAGAACTTTCGGCTCTACGAATACTTTTCCGCAGATACTGCAATATACCTTCCTGGTAAAACCTGCCTCTGTACATGTAGGTTCTTTTTCCTCTATTACATATTTATGTTCATGCGGAGGCTCATAATTCGGATCCATTTCACCGCACCTGATACATTTTCCGTCCACCCCGTACATGTGGCCTTTTGCCGGGATAACGGTTTGCGGCGTAAATATCTGTCCACACGTCTCACAGTATTCGCCGTCAGTCAGACCCTCCTCGGTACAGGTGGCTTCCTTTCCGGATATCCTGTTGTTTCTGTGCACATGAAATTCTTCATCATAAATTACTTCAATTTTGCACTTATATTTTTTCCCGTTTTTATCCTTAACCGTAACAGTTGCCTTTCCGATACCTGTAGCGGTAACCATTCCCTTATTTGTCACCTTTACAACAGTCTTGTCAGATGATTTGTAAGATTTGGCTTTGGCACCGGACAGTTTTAGGCTGAAACTGTGACCTTCCTTCAACTCATAAGAAGTATAATTCAGTTTTGCCTTTTTCTTCGCATCAACGTTTGTCTCACGTCCCCATACAGGCACCAGAATCACCGTAAGACACAAAACCATAAACAGACCCAATAATCTTTTTTTCACAGCTTTCTCCTTTCAAACCCCCAAAATAAATTTTATCCACTATTAACAGAATACCACCTTTAAAGGATAAAATCAACCCGAGAATTGAGAATCCCTAAATTTTTATCTTTTTTCCGATTGTCAAAGTCACCTCGAAAACGCCTTCAGGATAATCCCCGTTACCATTCCTGTCAGTGCTCCCGCTACAAGCCCCGATATCACAAGTACCGGAAAATAATACAGTACGGCCCGTCCCAGGACCAGCCACGCGACCAAGATCTGTCCCAGATTGTGAGCCACTCCTCCCGCCATACTGACTGCGGTAACAGAAAATTTCTTCGTTTTCTTCAGTAAAATCATGGTCAAAATACTCAGTACCGCACCGGACAGGCTGTAAATACATGCAAAAAGTCCCGTAAAAGTCAGCCCTGAAAGAATGATCCTCGTAAACGACATCGCGGCGGCCAGCTTCCATCCCAGTATATATATGGCTATCATCACAGGAATATTGGCAAATCCCGGTTTTATCCCCGGTACGGAAAAAAGCGGAGGAAGAAGGCTTTCCATATATCCTATTATAAACATAGCCGCCGTAAACATTCCCGCCAAAGCTATGTTTTTCGTTCTGTTCTTCTGCATACCGGCCTCCTACTGTACTTCTATCACGATACGGTTCGGGAGACAGACTATGGTCTCACCTTTATGTGAAATTGCTGAATGATGCACGCATATCTGGTTCGGACAGTCCGCTTCCTCCATATATGCCTTTCCGTCTTCTATCACCAGAACGCACCTGCCGATTTTTCCGGGTATTTCAATCCTTATTTTTTCTGTATCCGGATCACTTTCTGCCCCGTGTTCTTCCTTGTCCCCGGTCTTTACTACAGATCCGGCTACGGCATCAAATTTGGCTTCCCCATCTACATTAAGTGTACCTGAAAGTTCGTACTCTCCAAAAAATTCTCCGTCTATGGTAACGCGAACTTTTTTCCCTTCTCCCGAATTTATAAACCTAAATACAAAAAGTCCTGCTGCCGCAAGCAGTAA
>JAEEKN010000138.1 GCA_016282435.1 Lachnospiraceae bacterium
AATTTTCAAAATCCATTTCGCGCAATTATCACCACATGTAGATGCATTAAATATCTTCTGTGGCTGATTGTAAATCAGGAGCAGGGTTTTCAACCCACCTGAAATCTTGGTAGCAGGAATTACTCCAAGTACTTTGCTATCTACAGCCTGACCACTAAGAACAGTAGCCTTGTCTATGGATTTAATCATTTTCTTAGCAAAATCGTCCATCAGCCAGTCATCATAATATGTGTTATTAAAATATACGGAAGTATTATATATCGCCTCCGGCATATCGCCATAAAAAATGTTAAGCATAATTTGATTGCCCCTGTTCTTTTTAATCACATAACTAAACGTCTACACCTGATACTCTTCCTTCAGATTAGATACTGTTCCGGTCTACCTGTTTTTTCCAGGTTTTAACAGTCTGTCCCTTTAGGAATTCTATCAGAACATCCAAATCTATATCTTCATCCCAGGCTTCCAAACCTTTATAGTACTCTTTCCTGTCTTCTTCATGAATTATGACCGGCGGATGTCCCAGGTATAACAACAGATAATTCATTATCATACGACCTGTTCTTCCATTACCGTCAGCAAACGGATGAATGTTTTCAAATTTTGCATGGAAATATGCAGCTGCGGTCAAGGCTTCTTCTTCTGGTATGCCATGAAATTCATCTACCAGCTCAGCCATTTCTTCCGGTGTATCCTCAGCAGACGCCCCTATTTCATTTCTTCCGGTGATATAATCATGATGCTTATACTCCCCGGGTCTTTCACCCAGCTGCCATCTTCTTGTATCGTAAGTGTTTTGTGTAAGTCTGGCTTGAAATTCCTTGATCAAATTCTCATCAAGTTCCCTATGCTGACCAAAAGAAACAAGCAAAAGCTCATAGGCGTCCTTTAAGTTACGGATTTCAAACAACGTACGAAGGTCTCCGGTATACGACGTAACTCCGTCATGATCGAATATTTCACGAGTATCATTATAAGTAATCTTATCATTTTCGATTTTTCCGGAATGATAAGCCAGTAAAATACCGTGTCCATTCATGACTTCCGCCAGTTCTGCCTCGGTCTTTATATTACGGCTTTTCCACCATGCAATTGTTTTATCATAATCTGTCATATAAAACAAATCCTTTCTACTTCTCCTCCGCTATATATTACAGGTATTCCTTCTTCAGATATTCGATAACATCAAAAGGAAAACACTCTGAACAGCCATCCGGAATAATCCAAGGCTCGTTGATAAACATGGCCTTTCTATCTTCGGGTATAGGGTATGGATCTAAATCATGATGTGTTCTATTCATATTTCTGCCTGCACTATCCTTCCAAAATTCATTTCATCCTGATACAAGCTGTGAAAATAAACAGCCAAAATCCTATAAAACCTATTCCATGATATGTTTGCATATACAAGTAACAAAAAACAATTGACAAAAACATATGTACGTGTTATTATAAAGATACAAAAAGGTACCGCTATAAAACAGACTTTACAGACGGTTTGCCTTAGATATGGTTATAAGAAAGCAACCTTACCTTTGGTCGGGGCGGTTGCTTTTCTTATGCTCCCGTATGCCATGCAACAAATAAATTACTTGGCATGATCTTTTTTCTCCATTCTGCATTTTTTCAGGTATATTCTTTCGCGTCTATATTCATCGGCGATATAATCAGGTCCATTCATCCAAAGATCAGTGTTTTCGTCAAATAACATTTTTCCTGTTTGCGATCGGATAAATTTCGAAAATGCTTTTTTTCTGGAGATTTTTTCCTTCCTGGCTATATTAATTGATGCCATAGCCGCCAATAGTTCCATTGTATATTCATATTTCGAGCGTTTTATCTTTTCCATGACTCTAAATCCTCTGCTCATAAGAATTTAAGAAAGCAACTGTTTCAAGTGCTTTTGCGTTTCTAAAACAAATTTGATCTGTTAATTTTTGAGGTAACAATAGATTAATAGCAGTATTGTCTGCCATGTCCGATCCAATAGGACCGTAAGTTCCGTTAATATACGCTGTAATTACCTGGTTTGTATTATCATTTGCTATTTTTCCGACAATAATGTCATACTTATCCCATTTATCCAGTTCATCAAGCAATATTCCACTTTTTCGATGAGCCGCTACGCAATGAAGCCATTCTTTATCAGCATCAGTGAATTCGTACACCATTACGCCTTTAACTTTGTGATACTTGTATATACTAACATATCCGTTTGTAACAGCCGAATTTATTGCTCCATTTTTTAATGCTTTTCCGACTGATGACTTGACAAATTTCTCAGCTTGCTTGGGATTTGTCGTTACATAAAATCCTTTTCCAAAATCTTTTCCTGCAGCGCATTTACTAATGTCCGGATTTTCAACTACTGTATAACTTCCATGATATAATTCTATGTCATCATGCAAAATCATTTATTATTCTTCCTCGTCTCTATATATCTCTCGATATCATCGAGATTAGCATCATCTCCTTGAATATGAAATTCCTCATAACAAGTCGATATATAATCATTTACCTCGTACTGCTTAAACAGTTCGTCACAATCCTCAGCTGACAAACTCCATCTGATCTGTGCCAGTCTGAACAATCTAACTTGGAGCATAAAGATATCATCTTCTACACGCATAATTCAATCCTATAAAAAACATTTGATGGCTATGGTATTTATTCCACATTGGTAACAGGAACCATATGCTCTCTGTCTCTGAACGTAATAATACCATATCAAACTGACTTGAGCAAGTTTATTTTTTGTTCTACGCTGTTATATCTATAGCACACATGCGCAGTCGTGCTTTCTTAATCGACTTTTGAAGGTTCAGTATTTTCTCTTCAATCTCCTGCATATCCCGCATACCCCTTTAATAATCTTTTAATATTGACTGTCACGCGGTTTTTTTAGTTTTATGCTACCTAGATTCAGAGAATATCTGGTAAATAAAAGCATGTATATGTAACAGACTGCTCAACATACCGGAAAGAGTGCACTAAAAGAGCGGAAGGTCTGCTCTAAATCACCGTGCAGCGTGCTCTAACTGGTCGGTATATACACCAAGCCATCAAACCGATCTTTAAACTTATAAAAAAGCATTTGACAAAAACATATGTACGTGTTATTATAAAGATACTAAAAGGTACCGCTATAAAACAGACTTTACAGACG
>JAEEKN010000139.1 GCA_016282435.1 Lachnospiraceae bacterium
CTGAGGTTACAGATGAGCCGACAGCAACGGCAGAGCCTACGGAAGAACCTGAAGTAACAGATGAACCTACGGAAGCGCCTGAGGCTACAGATGAACCTACAGCAACACCTGAGCCTACGGCGACACCTACACCTGAACCTACAGCAACACCTGAGCCTACAGCGACACCTACACCGGAACCTACGGCAACACCTGAGCCCACGGCGACTCCTACACCGGAACCTACGGCAACGCCTGAGCCCACGGCGACACCTACACCGGAACCTACGGCAACGCCGAAGCCTACAGCAACACCTACACCGAAGCCTACGGCAACACCAAAACCTACAGCGACTCCGGAACCTACCGCGAAGCCCGATGGCGGCAAGAAGACGGTATCGATCACCATAACCAAGGGCATGACATCCGAGCTTTTTGCCCAGGCGGTTGAAAAGGCGGGAATCATAGATGACTGGAATGACTTTAACAAATATCTGATTGACAGCGGATATGCATATGAGCTTCAGTTTGGTACATTCAAACTCAAGAAAGGCATGTCATATCAGGAAATCGCAAAAACCTGCAGCCAGTGGGTAGGATAACAGTTAAAGGGAAAAGATATATATCCTGTCGTTTAATACGGCAGGATATATTTTATTGACCATAAATTGACCATATTTGACCATTTTTGACAAGGGCTAAAAATTTGACAGACTATGTGCTTTATGCTATTATAACCCTAACTGTGGATTATTCACGAATAATTAAGAGAAGAGGATGCATATGACTGAGATTGACAAAAATGTTATCAGGGAAATAGAAGATAATCGCAAAGTGGAAGTAGTTGTAAAACAGGATAACTATCAGGAAGAAGCAGAGCTTGACTTAGTTCAGGTGTTTGTTAATATGGGGAAGAAAAAACGCATTTATGCATGGATAATAATTCTGTGCATGCTTGTTGGATTTGCTGCCCCCATGCTTATGAGTGAGTTTGCAGATAAGAATGAAAGTGTATCTGCGGTTCTGACATTCCTGTATCCTGAAGCTGCAAAAAATCAGGATCCCGAAGGTGAATTGCTGGATATTAATTATCTGACATCATCATATATCATAAACAATGCATTGAGGAAGACAAAACTTTCTTTTAATGTTCCGCTCAGTGCCATAGCAAACAATATAAGCATAGAAACCCTGCTTGCAGAGGGAACCAGACAGAACCTTGAAGTAATGGAGAAGCAGCTCGAAGAAGGTACCAATAAGGATTATTCCGAGGTTAAGAACATTACATATGTCTATGAAGGTAAATTTATTGTTACCCTTGGAAACGGTTTTACAACAGATCCTGACGGAAAGAATAAAAAGTATCTGGATGGGGGAGAACTGTCATCACTTCTGAATAACATTATTTCCTCTTACAATGAATATTTCTATGAGACATATCTTGATATGAAGCTACCGGATAATAATCTTGACAGTATCGGTAATGAAAATCTTGATTATATTGAGCGTCTTGACAGTATTGTAGAGCTTACAGATCTGCTCGTAGATTATATTGATGATGAGAACAGGGAAAAGTATCTTGGCTATCGTTCAAAGAAGGACGGAATGTCGCTCAAGGATGTTCGTGACTGTATTCAGCTTGTGAGGGACATTGATGTTGATTATCTGTATTCGTTCGTTTACTACAACAGTATAACGAAAGATAAGAATTCCATGATGACCAGATATGAATATCAGTTGCGTAACGAACAGCGTGAATTAAGTGTCATAGAAGGTAATATAGAAAACAATAAAAAGCTCATAAGCGAATATAAGAATGATACTATCAACGTCAGCATGCAGGATCAGGGCGTAGCTCAGGTTAGTTCGGTTACCACAGATTATTATAATGAACTTATACTTTCACAATCTGATAATTATGAGAACAAATCAAGTATAAGCGAAAGAATAGCAAATCTTAATGATAAGATAGCCGGTTTCAAAAACAGCGGAAGTTCTAAAGAACAGCTGACATTTGTAAAGGAAGAACTTGATTCGCTCACCAATATCTGTAACACGTTATATAATCTTACTAAGGATCACGCCGAAGAGATAGTCGACAGCGAATTTTACAAAAATTCCTATATAGACTATATAGGAGCTCAGTATTTGGGAACGTCGTTCTTCAGTGCAGCGAATATTAAAAAAGCAGTAATCGGCATGGTTGTCGGGCTGGTTCTTGCAGTAGTAGTATGGGGAGCTGACGGCCTGGTTACAGAGTTTAAGCGCGGATCCACAGAAAACAACAAAAGAAAAAAAGAAGAGGAGGTAGCATGAGATGAGTAATAAGGATAAAAAGACTGCTGACATGGCAGTGAAGAAAACAAATGCTTCATCAACAAAGAAAAATCAGAACCCCTCTTTTAAAAGATACCGTATATATGTTACTGCTATCATAATTGCCGGCATTATCGGGGTTATTATTGCACTTATAAAATTCTACGGTCCTGAGAAGATACAGAGAAATGCGTCGATAGCTATAGAATTTACTTATGATGGAGCTTCGAAAAACTTAACACCCAGCGGAGAACAGTTTTCTATAGATGACATATATAAGGACAGGGTATTAAATGCAGCGCTTGAGGAAGCTGGTTTAGCGGACAGATATACTCCTGATGATATTAAAAACAGCCTGGTTATCAACGGATCGTATCCGAGTGATGTTATTGAGCAGATAAAGGAGTATGATTCACTGTACAATTTCTCAGAAAGCCGTTCTGTATCAATAGATAACTATTATCCGACAATTTACGGAATCAGCCTTTATGATGATTTTGATTCATCCATATCCGATGATGCACTTAACGATCTTGTAAAAGCCATAGCTAATCAGTATAAGATATTCTTCAGAAATGAATATATCTATGCGTATGACGAATCGTCAGAGAATGAACTTCTGGTAGTTAGCAAGTACGATTATACCCAGAGAGTAAAGATTTTAAAACAGCGTCTCAGATTCCTGGAGAATTATTCAAAAGAGATGTTTGAACTTGACACATCTTTCAGAATAGACGGAAAAAGCTTTAACGATATAATGCTTAAATGCCGTGAAATCGAAAATGATTCTTTGAGCAAGGCAGAAGCTTCTATTATGATGGATGTACTTACCATATCATCTTCAAGACTTAAGAACCAGTATGAATATGAGATAAAACTTCTGGAGAATGAAAAGACATATAAGACTGTAAACCTTGAGGAAATCAACAGTCTTATAGAATCATATGAGACCGATTCGATTTTATACATTACTGCAGGCGACTCTATGGTAAAGGTAGACAGTAATTCTAAAGAGACTTATGAGACCCTGACCGATACTAAGAGAGAACTTTCTGACAGGCTTGTAGTAATAGATTCTGAAATAACAAAATATACAGAGTACCTAAATGACCTTAAAAAGGGTATATACTCCTCTTCTTCCAAGGGCAAGCAGATAGCTGAAGAACTGAAGGTTATAGAGGGTCTGGTAAATGAACAGAGGGATGTTTTCAAGTCGATGACAGAAGCTTATAATGCGAAGATTATTTCGGAAGATGCTGTGTTGGTTGAAAATAACAGACTGAACGTGGCAAAACTCCTGTCAGGTAATTTTATAAAGATGGCTGTGAAGTGTGCTGCCCCCATATGTATTGTAGTGATGATACTGTGCTGTCTGCATGCAGCTGTCATTGAGAACAGGAAGTTTAAGAAGGAACAAAAAGAGGCATAAGCTGTTCGGAAAGTAATGAAAAAAAATACTAAACTATTAAAAATTCTTTATGTAACGCTTACGGTATCTTTGGTTTTAGTGTGGGGACAGTCATGTATTAGCAAAACTGAATCCAGAGAAACCAGTGATATTGTGGTAGAATGGATTACGCCCATAGATGAACTGGATCCGGGGTATAGCAGCGAAACGGGCTGGACATATGTAGAATTGAGTACGCTTGTTAGGAAACTTGCCCATGTTGCGGAATATTCGGTCGTAGGATTTCAGGTAATGGCAATACTTCTGTTAAAAAAGAAAAAAAGTATTTATATGTTTTTTAATGCATTTTTCCTGTGTATGATGATAGGTTTCGTTGATGAAACTATTCAGCTTTTTTCAAACAGGGGATCGCTGGTATCTGATATTTGGATAGATATAGCCGGATCGGTTCTGGGAATGATTATGGCTTATGTTTTGGAAATCATTATATTGGCAGTGAAAAAGAAGAAACAAACCACCTAGCCCGGTGTTTTCGGAGTAGTTTATGACAATATTACATATAGCCTGCATAAAAAATGATTTGTTCAGTGGCGTACCAGCCATGGTACCCAGAATGATTCTATCGGAAGTGAATGTAAAAGGGAACAATAACATTGCATTTTATAATGCCAAAGGTATCAAGATAGAGGGGCTGGAAGAACTACAGGTTGGAATCGGTGATGGTTTGATCAAAAATCTGGAACCGCCTTTTAACAAGCCTGATCTGGTAGTATTTCATGAAGTATATTATCCTATATTTATAAAACTGTATTGTGAATGCAGGATGAGACATATCAAGTATTTGATTGTACCTCATGGATGTCTTACACGTGAAGCTCAGAATATCAAAAAATTTAAAAAGAGAATAGGAAATACAGCAGCATTTGCAAGATTTATCGAACATGCTGAAAGTCTCAGGTTTTTATCGATACACGAAAAAAAGAATACGGTTTTTAAAAAATATGGTTTTGTCTGTCCTTCGGGAATAAAACTGCCGGAAAAAGCGATTGTTGACAAAAGATATGATAAAAGCGAAGATAAAGATCGTTCTATAAGGTTGACTTATATAGGGAGAATAGATCCATATATCAAAGGATTAGATATATTAGCGGAAAGCATTAACGCTAATAAAAGCACATTAAGAAAGGAAAAATGCAAAATTTCAATGTATGGTCCTTTGATAAACGGGAATGCTTTGGAAAGGCTAAAAAAATATATATCTGATACGGAAATAGCAGATCTTTTGGAAATAAAGGATCCTGTTTGGGGAGAAGAAAAAGAGAGAATCCTTATAAACACAGATGTATTTGTTTTATTTTCCCGCTCTGAAGGGTTGCCTTCTTCTGTTATGGAAGCTTTAGGCTATGGAGTCCCCTGCATAGTCAGCAAGGGAACAGGTATGGCTCGAATCATAGAACAATATAATGCAGGATGGACCGAGAACAGTATACCGTTAGAAAATATTCTGGTGGCTGCCGTAACACATAGGGATGATGCAAAAAGTAAAAATGCCAGAAAGCTTGCAGAAGAAAATTTTGACTGCAGGATATCAGCCCGTAGAATTATAAAGAAATATCAGCTTTATTGACGAGGTATCAGATGGAATTATCGAGGAAAAAAATTACATCTATTGTTATTGGTGTACTTGCAGTTGTATCGGCAGGAGCGATGTATACCTATTGGAATTCCTCATTGAATCAGATTATTATCATTTTTGAAATGGTGATGCTTGTTTTTCTGGCTATGCTTAATGGAGTGATCTGCGATAAAAGGGTAATTGCGATACTGAGCGTAAATGCGGCCTCTCTGATTATTACATATGCATTTCACCGAAGCATGGGTGTAACATTGACCTATTTGAACCTTTTACTGGCATGTTTTACGTTTAATAGTCTTCATATTGGTTTAAGAAGTTATCGTTTTATTCACCTGACATGTGCGGCTTTATGGTTTATCATGTCAGTTGCGTCGATTGAAGGGGCGTTTATTCCGCCGACAGGTAATGAAGTATATCAGTACTGTTCATTTGGTATTGTACTCCAAAAGAATTTTGTGGGTATTATTTCCCTGGGGGCGATGTTTCACTGGTGTTGTTTTGTAGAGACGCTGAAAATACGAAAAATTATCCGGATAGCCTTATCGGTACCGGTAATAATCATCATGACCGGCAAGATACTGGAATCTAAGTGTAGATCTGCTACATTGGCTGCAATTGCTTTTATAGGTTTGTATTTTTTAACCAGAACATATATAAGATATGGTTATTATTATGTTTTTGTGGTTCTTATAGTAGTGGCAAGTGGTATTTTTACAATCTATTATGTGAATAATATTGTTGATATGGAGATAACCGATATAATGGGTGGTAATGCCTTTAACAGGCTTGGGACATGGCAATCGGCGTTTTCTCTTATAGATAGGTATCCGGTATTTGGATCGGGAACCGATATGAAAATGGGAATCTATGATTCCGCTCATAATACAGTATTAAGCATCATAAAAACAATAGGGATTATTCCGACGATTACATACGGATTCGTACTTGTAAAAAGATTTAACAATAAGATTGCCACATACTCAAGAGTTGCACAGATTGCGGTTATATCAGGATTAGCAGTTAGCTTTTTTGAATCGTACTATGTAGAATCATACTTTTGTATAGTATTTTTATTGTTCCTGGTTAATCCTGAAACGGAGGCTGAAAGTGATACCGAAGATAATTCATTATTGCTGGTTCGGGAAAAACAAGAAACCTGCAGAACTGGTAAAATATATTGAGGGCTGGAGAAAGATATGCCCTGACATAGAAATAAAGGAATGGAATGAGGATAATTTCGATATAAGTCATTCAAAATATGCCAGAGAGGCATACAAAGCTGAAAAATGGGCGTTTGTGTCGGATTATGCAAGATATAGGATACTATATGAGTATGGCGGAATATGCATGGATACTGATGTCGAACTGATAAAACCCTTGGATGGAATTCTTCAGGAATGTGAGAGTTACGGCGCAAAGGGATTTATGGGAATTGAACGACCGGAAAACGGAGAAGTGAATCCGGGTTTGATCTGTGGAGCCGAACCGCGAAATGCTATTATAAAAGAATTGCTTATGGGATATAAGGGGAGATCTTTTTGTGATGATAAAAAGAAAAAGCTTACCCCTACAGTAGTTGATTTTACTACGGAATGCCTAAAAAAAAGAGGCCTTTCGGGGGAAAATGAACTACAGATGGTTGACGGTATAAGAATTTATCCGGCTGAATTTTTTAATCCTATGGATATGTCTACAGGGAGAGTAAACATCACATCAAATACGGTATCTATTCACCATTTTGAGGCTTCCTGGGTGGATCCGTATTCAAAATTCAGAGGCAGGGTATATAGGAGAATAAAAAGAACATTTGGGGAAAAAACTGCGGAAAAGTTCAGATACATATTTGGACGTAAAAAGCAGTAATATATGAAATGAGTATTATAAATAAATGGAAAAAAATACCTGACTCCGTAAAGTCGGCACTTGTATTTGGATTTTGTTCTTTTTTCTCGAGCGGGATTTCCTTTCTGCTTACTTCACTTTTTACAAGAATAATGACTAAAGAGCAGTACGGAATAGTTACCGAATACAATTCATGGCATTATATTCTGGAAGTATTTGCGGTATTGGGGTTAGCCTCGGTAGGTTCATTTAATGTTGGACTTAATGAGTATAGAAAAAGACGTGAAAATTACATTTCAAATATGTTGGTCCTGGTAAACATTTCGACTATAGCAGTATTTGGAGTGATTTTCATTATTAGATGGATATTGGGAATTGATATTATTCTTCCGGATAGACTGCTGATTTTTATGTTTATCGGCTTTATGTTCAGTCCTGCGATGACATTTTATCTTGCCCGGAAGAGATACGAATATAGTTACCTAAAGGGTGCTCTCGTTACCTTGGGATCTGTTATTGCTATACAGGGCTTATCGATAGTTTTTGTATTATTGACAGAAACAGAAACTGAAGAGGCATCTATGAAGGTGTTGGGCGCATTGGTCGGAACACTTGTTTTTGCTATTCCTCTTTATGTTTTGCTTTTGGCAAAGGGTGGACTAAAACAGGATTTTAAAATGTGGAAAAGTATGGTGATATTTACTCTACCGTTACTTCCTCATTATCTTGCAATGCATGTTATGAATGGTGCTGACAGAATTATGGTTTCGCGGCTCATCTCTCAGGAGGCTGCGGCTGTATATGGTGTGGCTTCTGCATTAGGTACTGCGGCATCTACTGCATGGATAGCTATTAACGGATCACTTCAGCCGTTTATATTTAATAACCTTAATGCCGGGAACACTGAGAAAATCAGGAGAGTTACTAAGGTTCTGGTTGTTTTGTTTGCCGGAATCTGTTTTTTGATAAGTTTGTTCGCACCGGAGATACTTTCTATTCTTGCCCCTCAAGGGTATTCGGAGGCGATATATGCTCTACCGCCGATCATCGGCATGTCATTTCTGAATGCACTTTACAATATATATGCTAGTATAGAATTCTATCATAAAAAATCTGTGGGAATCGCAGTGGCCACGGTGATTGCTTCAGTTCTTAATATATTGTTAAATGCATGGCTTATACCGATATATGGGCTTGTAGCAGCCGGTTATACATCTTTGATATCGAATGCGGCGCTGACATTCTTTCATTACATAGGGTATACCCGTTGCAGGAAGGAAAGAGTGTTCAGTGATTTGTATATTTTATGTGTAACGTGCTTATGCATCGGAGCGTGTATATGTTGCCGTTTCATGTATGAAATGCTGATACCGAGAATACTGGTTATGCTAATGATAGCCATTGTTATCGTTTTAAAAAGAAAAAATATTCAAAAAATATTTAAGGAGTACTTATGAAGGAGAATAACTCGAATTCTATTACGTTACCGGAACTGCTGTGGAAATTGTTGTCCAGGTGGTGGGTAATAATTTTGTTTGCTGCACTCGGTGCCGGAATTATGTATGTATATGCCGGAAGAAACTATGATGAGAAGATGAAGCTTTATGAAACCGAAAACGCTTCATATCTGGCGCAGCTGGAGAATTACGATAGAATTGCAGCTTTTAATGAAGAATACAGAAACATCGATCAGAATGATGATAGCCTTAAAAAGCAATATGCGGAGAAACTCGCAGAGTTCTGTAAAGCTAATCTGACAGAAGATCAGATGAACTCCATAGACGATGCGATGTCTATTCGTAAACATATGGCTGATACAACAAAAATGGTAGAAAATCAGGTTCTTCTTAAAACCGATCCGTATAATCTTCCTACATTGAATATGATATATTCCGTATATCCTGAGAATCCCGATCATCAGGGTACTATAAATAATTATTATCAAAATGATCATAATTCAAGGGATCTGTGGACTAAAATGTATAATGCCATGGGAATATCAGCTGACAGATATTCTGATTATACAGGATGTGAGGGTTTTGGTTTCCTAAACGGGTATCAGTTTAATCTGACATTTACATATGACAATCTGGATGCTCTTCCGGAAGTGCAGGCAAAGATAGAAGAGGTTCTTAACGCACTTCGTGATGAAATAAGTAATTATGGATTGCCTCATTCTTTGGTGAAGGAAGAAGCAACAATTTATACAAGGGTTGATCAGGGTGTTGCAGGAAACCAGATTACCTATCAACAGTGGTTAATAGATGATACAAACAGACTGAATTCACTTAAAAATACATTTAGTTATAACCCGATACAATCAGATTATTATTCATATCTTGTTGATCTGGAAGAAGGCGGTACAGGATATGTTGAAGTATCAGATATGACTAAACCCAAACAGGATGACGCTGCAGCAAAACAGCCGAAGAGTACAATGTTCTATTTACTGATAGGAGCAGCGGTAGGGTTGTGTTTGGGCATTGGGTTGATCATGGTACTTATGCTTTTTGCAGGGAGACTTCAAAAACCGGAGGAATTAAAAGAACTCTTTGGCATACAGGTTCTTGGTACATTGATCAGTACGGGATTCAGGTTTCCGTTGGAAAAATTCATTGTTAAGATGAAGACTGCAAAGTATGGAAAATTTGATCTGGTTGAAAGAGCAAAATATACAGCGTTAAAAATCAAAGCACTTTGTGATGCTCAGGGAATTAAGCAGGTAGCATTGTCGGGAACGGCTGTTGATGACAAAAAAGGAAAGACTGTCGAAGAACTTGTAAAGGCTCTTAATAAGAGTGGTATAAAAGCAGAAAAGACAGGTAATATGCTTGTTGATTCTTTGGCATTTGAAAAAGTTTTGAAGGCCGGATGTGTTATATTTTTAGAGAAAGAAGTAAAATCCTCGTACAAAAATATACATCGTGAGCTTATCCAGGTTGACGGATGTGAAACTAAAGTATTAGGTTCGGTATATATCTATTAATTAAGGAGAACAGCATTGTATAAAAAGTATTCCAGCAGCTGGCTGAAACATATCGATTTTATCTTGTTGGATATAATAAGCATGTATATATCATATATGCTTGCTTTTTGGATAAGATTTGAAAGGTTCGATTTGACTTTTGAATCGGATATATATAAAGAGATAGCATTTATGCTATTACCATTAAACTTAATAACGGTCACCTGTTTCCAGTCGTTTAACGGAGTGCTGCGCCGCGCACACTTTAGAGAACTGTTAGAAACCGCAAAACATATTGTGCTTGTTAGCGGAATGCTCATGCTTTATCTGTTCCTTATGAAGAAAACCGAAGGTATGTACGGGTATTCAAGAACCGTAATATTCCTTATGATGGGTTTTTATCTGTTTATTAGTTACGGCTTCAGAATGGCATACAAGATGTACCGAAGGAAGAACATAAGGGATAACAGATCATTTCTTCTCATTGCTACAAAGGATAAGATGGAGGCTACAATTGACAGTATCAACAAAGCTGCAAACAATGGTATCAGAGTAAAAAATCTTATTGTTTATGACAAGAACATGGAAGGTGCGGAGATAAAGCATATACCTGTTGTAGCCAATATGGATGATGCAATAGATTATATTTGCAGGGAATGGGTTGATGAGGTCTTTATCAGTTTACCGTACGAAGATGACAGTGTAAAACAGCTTGTAAAAAGTCTTATCGAGATGGGCGTTACCATTCATATGAATCTTGATACATGGGCTCAGTCTCTCGGAGAAAACTACTTTATTGAAAAAATAGGTGAGTGTAGAGTTATTACCTCAAGTATTAACTTTGTAACACCGTTCAAGATGTTAGTTAAAAGACTAATGGATATTTTCGGGGGTTTGATCGGAAGTATATTTACACTTATACTTACTATATTTGTTGCACCGTTTATACTTATAAAGTCCCCCGGACCGCTGTTTTTTAAACAGGAGAGAATTGGTAAAAACGGTAAGCGATTTAAGATGATAAAATTCAGAAGTATGTATATGGATGCCGAGGAACGAAAAAAAGAACTTATGGCACAGAATAGGGTTTCTGACGGCATGATGTTTAAACTTGACTGGGACCCGAGGATCATCGGAAATAGGGAACTCCCAGATGGTACAAAGAAAACCGGAATAGGCGAATTTATAAGAAAAACATCTATAGATGAATTTCCTCAATTCTTTAATGTGTTGAAGGGGGACATGAGTCTGGTTGGAACGCGTCCGCCTACAATAGATGAATGGGAAAAATATAAACTTCACCATAGAGCCAGACTTGCTGTAAAACCCGGTATTACGGGAATGTGGCAGGTAAGTGGCAGGAGTGAGATAACCGACTTTGAGAAGGTAGTTGAACTTGATACAAAGTATATATGTACATGGAGTCTTTGGCTTGATGTAAAAATATTGGTTAAAACTGTATTTGCAGTACTGCTTCATAAGGGGGCTATGTAGGAAAATAGAGATGGATAAGAAAAAAATAATCAGATTTTCGGTATATGCCGGGCTTGCTGTGATTTTAATAGTGGCCTTCATAATAATAAATAAAAAGATAGATAAAAATCGTTTAGACAGTTTTTTTGTATCTGCAAATGATGGCAGATACAACATAGGATTTGATAGTTTTGAGGATTCCGGAAACAAGATAGACATCAAAGGATGGATTTTTGATATCTGGGGACAGACTTTGAATTTCGGATCTGATTTAAAAGTGAAAATATTGTTGAAAAATGAGAATGATGAAAAAGACATCATTGAAGTAGATACTGAAAGATACTTAAGACC